>NZ_VFWS01000375.1:0-1433 GCF_006443065.1 Mesorhizobium sp. B1-1-5
CGAGCCTCGGTCTGGTCGTGAAGCAGTGCAACGTGCCGTGGACGAACAAAGATCAGGCATCCGAGGCGGTCAAACTGGCGCTCGGCATCGTGAACCTGTCGAAGACCATCGGCGGCGAGTTTATGGCCTATCCCAAGAGCCTGACCGAGTTGACCGACCCGGAGATCGACGAGGCTGTCCGCGACATGATGGACCTTATCCAGCGGATGACCGGCATCGACCCGTCCACGCTGAAGAAGGAAATCGCCGACGTCGGCGAAGATGAACATGAACCCGCCGACGGCTCCAGCGCCGGTAGTCAAGGCAGCGACGGCGTGTCCCCGTCCCCCGACAGCCAAGCCGTCGCTGCCGAACCCGTGCCCGCTGCGGCGGACCCGGAGGCCGGTAGCCTTGAAGCGGATCATCCCGATACCGCGGCGCCGGTCTCCGCATCTCTTTCCGACAGCGACAAGGCTTTCCTCGTCCGCGTCTTCAAGACGATGAAGGCCGCCGTCGGGCCGGAGGTGAACGTGTTCACCCGTCAGGCCCTGGTGTTCACCGACGAGATCGGCGGCAAGTCGGCTCTGGTCCGGGCCAAGGCGAAAACCATCCGCGAGCGGCTTCAGGACTGCTGCGGTGAAAATCCAAGCAAAGGCACGGTCGAGGTCGGGCGCTATCTCGCCGGCGTGATCGGGGTTGAGGAACAGGAGCTGGCGGAATGAGCGTTTCAGCCTTCCCGCTCCAATGGCCCGCCGGCCGCGCGCGCAAGCCTGCCGCAGCGCGACGAGACGGTCGCTTCAACATCAAGCGCAGCAACGGGCGATATCTCCAGACCCATGGCGTGAGCGGTGCTGATGCGCTTTCCAGACTGCAAGACGAACTTGACCGGATCGGCGCCATCCTGCCCGTCGTTAGCACCAATCTTCAGACGCGGCTCGATGGTCTGCCGCGTTCAGGCCAACCCGAACCGTCGGACCCTGGTGTCGCGCTCTATTTCCAGCTTCAGGGAAAGCCGCACTGCATGCCATGCGACACCTACACCAAGGTAGCGCAGAACATTGCCGCCATTGCAGCCCATATCGAGGCCACCAGAGCGATCGAGCGGCACGGAGTATCTTCGGTCGCCGAGATGTTCGCAGGCTTCCAAGCCCTGCCCGCGCCCGGCGCGCGCCGGCATTGGCGTGAGGTGCTGGGCATCGCGCCGAACGTTCCTGTCACCGCAACTGAGATCGAATATTTCTTCCGGCTGGCAGCCAAGAAGGCACACCCGGACACCGGCGGCTCGCATACCGCCATGGCTGAACTGATTGCAGCGAGGGACGAAGCGCTGAAGGCGGTGCGGTCGTGAGGCGCGAGTTCCCCCGCAAGGTGAAGCAGACCGCGCTCGCCCGCGCCGCCGGCAAATGCGAGAAATGCACCGCCGTCCTGACGCCCCGCGAGGGCGAGGTCGATCA
>NZ_VFWS01000376.1:0-1432 GCF_006443065.1 Mesorhizobium sp. B1-1-5
CCCGCGACCTGTGGGAAGGCCGGGGCGCCGCGCTGAAACCGGGCCTGCGGGGGAGTCAGGTGGCCGGTTTCTGTGGCAGTGGCGAAATCGGCATTCCAGGGCCGATCTTCTGCAGATTGCCTGTTATCACCTGGTCGCCTTCCGTGACTCCGCTCAGGATGGCCACCAGGTCGCCGCTGGTCGGCCCGGTCGAGACCAGCCGCTGGTCGACCGTGTTGCCCTTGCCGACGACGTAGAGATATTTGCCGAGCTGGCTCGAACCCAGTGCCACCTGCGGCACCATCAGCGCATCGGGCTGCTGTTTGACGTGCAGCCGGACGCGGACATATTGGCCAGGCAGCAGCGCGAACTTGGCGTTGCCGATGGTGGCGCGCGCGGTGATGGTGCCGGTCGAATGGTCGATCGTGTTGTCGATGAAGGTGAGTTCACCCTTCTGATGGGCTTCGGTCTCGCCCGGGAGCAGCACCTCGACCTCGATCGGGCCGGCGGCACGAGCTTCCTCGATCTGCGCCAGATCGCTCTCGCTCGGATTGAAGGTTACATAGATCGGGTCGAGCTGCACCAGCGTGTTGAGCACCGTGACGGCGACGCTGACCAGCGTGCCGATCGAGGCCTGGTTACGGCCGATGCGGCCTGCGAAGGGAGCGCGAATCTCCGAATAGCTCAAACTGAGCTCGGCCGAGCGGACCGCCGCCTGGTTGAGCGCCAGCGACGCCTGCGCCTCGCGCAAGGTGCTGGTGCGCTGGTCGAAGCTGTCCTTGGCCAGATAGCCGCTCTTGGCGAGCTCGGTGCCGCGGCCGAGATTGGAGCGGGCATAGTCGAGCGTCGCTGTATCACGCTGCACCTGCGCCTTCGCCTGGTCGAGCGCCGCCTGGAAGTCCTGCGGCGCGATCCTGTAGAGGAGGTCGCCTTTCCTGACGTCGGCGCCGTCTTCGGCGGCTTGCTCTTCCAGGTAGCCCGGCACTCTGGCCTGCAGCGTGACGCTGCGGATCGGTTCGGTGCGGGCGGCATAGTCGAGATAGATCGGGATCGTCTTCTTCACCACGCTGGTCACCGGCACCGGCATGACGAATGCCGCGGGAGCGGGCGTTGCCGCCCCGGCCGTGCCGGCATTGAGGCTGAGGCTGCCCATATCGAGCAGGTGAACGCTCGCCACCGAGATTGCACCCAGCGCGACAGCGGCGCCCAAAGCGATTTTCCATTTACGCATGTTCAGTCTCCAATCTTATTCGGCCGCTTGCGCCATGGGCGGCAAGGCGGGTTCGGCAGTTGGTTCGGAATGCAGGGAAGCGGGCTCTTCACCGCCGCGCCGTTCGCGCAGCTGTTCGATGACCGCATAGAAGACCGGCACGAACACCAGCGACAGGATGGTCGCCGCCACCATGCCGCCGAAGACGGTGGTGCCGATCGATTGCCGGCTGGCAGCACCGGC
>NZ_VFWS01000377.1:0-1432 GCF_006443065.1 Mesorhizobium sp. B1-1-5
CATGAGCCGCCACCGCCGCCGAACCAGGTGATCTACTTGAAATCCACCGCTCCGTACGCGCCTGCGGCCCTGTTCGAGGGCGTGATGATAACCGGCACGATGCGCGTGCAGTCCGAAAGGAAAGACCTCTCCTTTGTGGACGGTTCAAGCGAAGTTGCTTCGGGCTACGTCCTGGAGAGCGAAAGCATCGAGCCCTATCAAGGCGAAGGTGGCGGGCAATAGTGGCCAGTCCTGCGGAGGCGATGCCAACCGCCAGTCCGCGGGTCAGAGGCAGGCACGGACGTGGATGGATGCGCTCAGCGAAACCCGGTGACCCTGAGCACCTCCGCCGGCGAGGTGAGACCTTGCCCTGCCTTCCTGGCACCGTCATGCGCCATCGTGCTCATGCCCCGCTCCAGCGCGAGCGCTTCGATCCTGGAGTGGTCTGCTCCTTGTGAAGCGAGCTCGATGATAGCCTCCTCGAGGACCAGGATCTCGAACACGGCGATGCGGCCTCGATACCCGGTGCCGTTGCAACGGCCGCAGCCCACTGCGCTGAACACTTTCTGGCCCTGGGAGAACCCGACGGCCTGGTAACGCGAGTCGGAGGAGAAAGTCTCGGCCGGAAGAATTCCTTCCTGCTTGCAGTGATCGCAGAGCCGCCGCAACAGGCGCTGGGAGATGATGCCGCGTACGGCGCCGACCAGCAGATAGGTCTCGACACCCAGGTCGCGCATACGGGTGAAGGCCGCCGCCGCGGTGTTCGCGTGGACCGTGGTGAGAACGAGGTGTCCGGTGAGCGCTGCCTGGACGGCGGCCCGTGCCGTCTCGCCGTCGCGTATCTCGCCGACCAGGATCACGTCGGGGTCCTGTCGCACGAACGTCCGGATCGCGGATGAGAAGGTGATGCCGATCGCCGAGTTGATCTGCGACTGCACGATGCCGGGGATCTGGTACTCGACGGGATCCTCGATTGTCACGATCTTGCGGCTCGGATCGTTTAGCTTCGAGAGCGAGGCGGAGAGCGTCGTCGTCTTTCCTCTGCCGGTCGGGCCGGCGACGGCGATCATTCCGTGGGTGTGCTCAAGGAGCCGGTTCAGCGGCTGCCGTTCCTGGTCATCCAGGCCCACGCCCGCGAAATCGAGCAGGACGCTGTCGCGGTGCAGGATGCGCATGACGACGGTCTCGCCATGGATGGAGGAGAGGGTGGCAACGCGCAGTTCGACTTCGCGGTCGCCGATGGGAAGGCGCATCGCACCATCCTGAGGCTTGCGGCGCTCGGTGATGTCGAGGCCGGCGAGAACCTTGATTCGCGACACGATCGCATCGCCCATTTCGTGCGGCGGCGGAGGCATGATCCGCAAGACGCCGTCGATACGGAAACGCATCACGAGCCGTCCGCGCATCGGTTCGAGGTGGATGTCGGTTGCCCTCAGGTCGAGCGCGCGCCGGA
>NZ_VFWS01000378.1:0-1426 GCF_006443065.1 Mesorhizobium sp. B1-1-5
CTTCGTGCTGCCGCCGACGCTGACCGTCGCAGCTTACGTGTTGAACCTGCTGGTGCGCTGAGATGAGCGCTCCGTCGATCACCCCAACTCTCGACGACCTGCGCAGCGCGCTTGATCGCGCTGAACGAGACCTCGTCTGCGCCGTCATGATCGACAACGGCCAGCGTCGCGAAATCGAGATGGGTGCGGCGCGTCGCCGGCGTGACGCGATCAGGACGCAGATCGCCATCCTCGGCGATGCGGAGGGCCGGAATTGATGGCCTCGATCGGCAACATCCCCAAAGGAATGCTCCGCGCTTGGGCCGACCACGGCGTCATATCGTCGGCAACTTACGTCGATGAGATGAACCGCCGGCGCGGCATCAAGCAAGAGATCGATCCGGTACCACCGCTCGACTACGCGCTCGACGACGATCTCGCGATCCCCTTTCTCCATCACGACAACTCCCTGGATCTCGATCTGTCGGACTTCAACGACGACCCGATCGGCCCGATGCCGCCACCACCACGCGTGGTCTGGCTCCTCGCCATCGCGGCGACAGCGGTCGTCGCCATTGCGCTTTGGCTGGTGTGGCCATGAGCGCGGATCGCCAGGTCCGTCTGACCGGTACGCAGCTGCTCGAGCTCGCCGACGATGCTTTTGACGTTCTGAACTGGGCGAAGCGCAACGGCCTACGTAAGGACGCCCAGGTCGCCGAGCTCGTCCGGACCTTCGAGGTCCGGCTTGGCTACCGCGAGCCTGTCCGCGCAGCGGAGGCCGCCGAATGACCGTGGTCACCATCTTCTCACTCAGCATGCCCCCGGCGCCGATGTTCCGCCGCGAGTTCGCGCGGCCGATCGATGCCGACGATTACGTCGCGTTCTGGCGCCGGTTGGGGTGCTGCCATATCCGCCGGAGGACCAGGAAATGACCAAGCTCTACGTCCAGGTCCTGCGCGGCAATGACTGGCTGAACGTCAACTCGGTGCCGATCGAGGACGGCAAAACCCAGGGCTCTCGGGCGAGGGCTCGGGAACGCGCCTTTGACGACGCCCGACGCAACCAGACCGCATGGCAGGGCTACTCCGGCTTTGATGGCTGTCAACTGCGCATCGCCGAGATGGACGGCTACGGCAGGTATGCAGAGGTGCGGCCGTGATCGACATCGCTCCCGAAAATGAAGCCGAGGTCAGGAATCGTGATCTCGCGATCGCCGCGGCATCACAGGCCGCCGATGCCTGCGCCGAGCTGTTGAGGTTCGCCCGCGAAGGCGACGGCGTCATGACGGGACCGTTCACGACTGAAGTGGTTGAGCAGTTGCTCGACGCCGCCAAGATGGCGATGGAGGTCGAGGGCTTCGAAGGCTCCGAGGAGCGCACGCAGGTCTATGGGGCGATCGTTAAATTTCTGGAGGGCTGGGCCTGATGGACAGCCCGTTCAGCCGCTT
>NZ_VFWS01000379.1:0-1423 GCF_006443065.1 Mesorhizobium sp. B1-1-5
ATGCGCGCTTCGCGAAGCCGCTCGACGAGGACCTGATCCGACGGCTGGCCCGCTCGCACGAGGTTCTGGTCACGGTGGAGGAGGGCGCCGTCGGCGGCTTCGCCAGTCACGTATTGCACTTCCTCGCCCATGAGGGCCTGCTGGAAAGCGGCCTGAAAGTGCGCCCGCTTGTGCTACCGGACGTGTTTGCGGACCACGCCAAGCCGGAAAAGATGTATGCCGATGCCGGTCTCGATGCCGCCGGCATCGTCCATACGGTTTTCACCGCCCTCGGGCAGGCGGTCCGCGCCCAGCGCGCCTGACTCGACACATCAAGCGCTTGAATCGGTTTGCCGGCTCGATGTCGTAACGCATTGTTGACATTGCGGTTTGGCGTTTTGCTTACCGTGTCTCTTGCCCGTTTTTCAACGGCACGCTGCTAGGTTCTGGCCAGGCAGGGAGACAACAACAGTGAAGACGCTTCTGTGCGGCATGGCGATCCTGACTGCCATCGCAGCGCCGGCCATCGCCGGAACGCGCTACGACCGCAATCTCGAGAAGGCGGCCGCGGATATAGTCGCCAGTAAGATGGGGCATATCAGGGGCGGCTTCTCCTACAAGCAGCTGCCGCAGCTTGTTGTCCCGCCGGACGCCGCATCGGCATCCGCCGCGCCAGTCGAGCGCCCGCGCAGGGAAGTTGCCCGCGATCGGGATGGCGGCCTGTCTCCCGCCGTCGAACGGCAGGCTCCCCGCACCATCTTCTGAGCTCGCCCAATTCAAACCCCCCAAATCAAAACCACATGTCGCGCACGCAGCGGCCATCGCGCGGCAGATCGTCGTAGGTCTCGAGACCGTCGAAATGGTCGATCGGCAGGTCGGCCACGGCTTCCGGCGGCGCAAGCCTTACATTGACGGCGATCCGCGTGCAGCCGGACTCGGCTGGGCGCAAACCGCGCCAGGCAAGCACGCACGCACATGTCGGGCAGAACAGGATCTCGAGCGTGGGTTCGGCCTTGCCGGCACGTATATAGCTTTTTATCGGCCCCACGACGCGGATACGTTCATCGACAAAGTCGTAGGCCCAGAGCGTGCCGTAACGTCGGCACAGCGTGCAGTTGCAAGCGGTGATCGGCCCGGGATCGCCCTTCAAGGTCCAGTGGGCCGCACCGCAATGGCAGGTTCCCGTAAGCATCCGTCCTCCTTCGCCTTCGGCAGCAAAACGGCGTTTCTTCCTTATCATCGTGGCCGACCTGATGCGATATGCGACTGGCCGCGAGCGGCTCTCTGCGGTCGCTGCCCTGCGGCGATGTTGCTTCTCCTGCTCCAATCTCCTTGCCTTCGCCGCCGGCTTTCGCCAAGGAAGACCGATGAATTTTCCCCGGCCAGCCATCACGCGCCAGCGGCTCGACGATCGGCTAGTAGCGCGTGGGAGGTGTTCCAGCCG
>NZ_VFWS01000038.1:0-43337 GCF_006443065.1 Mesorhizobium sp. B1-1-5
GAAGCCGCCCCAACCTCGTCATTCTAGGGCGAAGCAAGGAGCGAAGCGACGCGGCGCAGACCATAGAATCCATGCCGTGACTTGGAAGCGCCGCCGCGGTGCAGAATTTTGGTCCGTTGCATTCCTTGACGAAGGTAACGGCATGGATTCTAGGGTCTTCGCGACGGAGCTTCGCTCCTGCTCCGCCCTAGAATGACGATCGCGATGGGCGTTTCGGCCAATCTCAAAGCCATGCCGCCTGCCAACGCAAACAGAGCCGACCGGTCAAAATCCCTGTGCTGGGGAAACTGGACGCACCCCAGGTCGGGAATCGCGGCGATGCGCCTAACCGCCGTCTTGCATCGATGGCGGATGCGGTTTACCCCCTCGATCCTTACTTTTGAGGATCGACCATGCTTGATATCAAGTGGATTCGCGACAACCCCAAGGCCCTTGTGGAAGCGCTGGTGAAGCGCTCGTGGCCGGCGGGCGAAGCGCAGTCCACGGTCGACGACCTGGTCGCGAAAGACGAAGCGCGGCGCTCACATCTCAGCGAGCTGCAGGTCAAGCAAGAACGCCGCAATGCCGCTTCGAAGGAGATCGGCAACGCCATGCGTTCAGGCGATTCAGCGCTCGCCGACAAGCTCAAGGGCGAGGTCAGCGAGATCAAGGCGTTCATCCAGAATGGCGAGGCGCGCGAGCGCGAGCTCGACAAGGCGCTGGACGACGCGCTGGCGGTTCTGCCCAATGTGCCGCTTGACGACGTGCCGGTCGGTAAGGACGAGCACGATAATGTCGTCAAGCGTATCGTCGGCGAGGTGCCGACGCGCCCGAACTGGGTGAAGGAGCATTTCGAGATCGGCGAAGCGCTCGGCATGATGGATTTCGAGCGGGCGGCGAAATTGTCCGGCTCGCGCTTCACGGTGCTGAAGAGCCAGCTGGCGCGCATGGAGCGGGCGCTCGGCCAGTTCATGATCGACCTGCACACGACAGAGCACGGTTATGAAGAGATCATCCCGCCGCTGATGGTGCGCGACGAGGTATTGTTCGGCACCAATCAGCTGCCGAAATTCGAGCTCGACCTGTTCTTCACGCCGCATGGCGACAGTCGGCTTGGCCTCATTCCGACGGCGGAAGTGCCGCTCACCAATCTCGTGCGAGAAGAGATCACCGCGCATGAAAAGCTGCCGCTGCGCTACACGGCGCTGACTCCATGCTTCCGCTCGGAAGCCGGCTCGGCCGGCCGCGACACGCGCGGCATGCTGCGCCAGCACCAGTTCTACAAGGTGGAGCTGGTCTCGATCACCGACCAGGAAAGCTCGCTCGCCGAGCATGAGCGCATGACTGAATGCGCCGAGGAAGTGCTGAAGCGGCTCGGCCTGCCGTTCCGTACCGTCACGCTCTGCACCGGCGACATGGGTTTCGGCGCGCGCAAGACCTACGACATCGAGGTCTGGCTGCCGGGGCAGAACGCCTATCGCGAAATCTCGTCCTGCTCGGTCTGCGGCGATTTCCAGGCCAGGCGCATGGATGCCCGCTACAAGGACAAGGACGGCAAGGGCAATCGCTTCGTTCACACGCTCAACGGTTCGGGCACCGCGGTCGGCCGCGCTCTTATAGCCGTCATCGAAAACTACCAGAATGAGGATGGCAGCGTAACCATTCCTGAAGTGCTGAGACCTTACATGGGTGGTCTCGCGAAGATCGAAGCGAAGTGACTTGATGCGCATTCTCCTGACCAATGACGACGGCATACACGCCGAAGGGCTGGCGTCGCTCGAACGCATCGCCCGCACGCTGTCGGACGACGTCTGGGTGGTTGCGCCGGAGCAGGACCAGTCCGGCTATGCGCATTCGCTGTCGATCTCGGAGCCGCTCAGGCTGCGTAGGATCGGCGAAAAGCACTACGCCGTGCGCGGCACGCCGACCGACTGCGTCATCATGGGCACGAAAAAAATCCTGCCCGGACCGCCGGATCTGATCCTGTCCGGCGTCAATTCCGGCGCCAACATCGCCGACGACGTCACCTATTCGGGCACCGTTGCGGGCGCCATGGAAGGCGCGCTGCTCGGCGTCCGCTCGATCGCGGTGAGCCAGGCCTATTCCTATGTCGGCGAGGATCGCGTCGTGCCTTACGAGACGACCGAGGCGCTGGCGCCGGCGTTGCTGAAGCGACTGGTGGAGACGCCGCTGCCGGAAGGCGTGCTGCTCAACGTCAATTTCCCGAACTGCGCGCCGGACGAGGTGGTGGGCACCGTCGTCACCGCGCAGGGCAAGCTGGTGCACAGCCTTTGGGTCGACGAGCGGCGCGACGGGCGCGGCCTGCCTTACTACTGGCTGCGCTTCGGCCGCGAGCCGGTCGAAGGCAAGAAGGGCACGGATCTCCATGCGCTGCGCAACCGGCTGGTGTCGGTGACGCCGCTGCAGCTCGACCTCACCGCCCATGAACTCCGCGACCAACTGACCAAGGCGCTGTCATAAAATAGGTTTTGGCATGAATACGGGCCTCGACGACCGCGAAGGTTTTGCCGCTTTCCTGCTCAGGCTGCGGGGCAGGGGCGCGGCGCCGAAGGCGCTGGTCGCCGCCTTCGAGGCGACGCCGCGGCGTGGTTTCCTGCCCGCGCAGTTCCATGCGGTCGCCTGGTCGGACGGCATGCTGCCGATCGAATGCGGCGAGGCGATCGAGGGCGCCGATTTGCAGGCGGCGGTGATCGCAGCACTCCACATCGAGTCGGGCAACCGCGTGCTCGAGATCGGCACCGGCTCTGGATACACCGCAGCGGTCATGTCGCGGCTTGCGGCGCGCGTCATCACGATCGACCGCTACAAGACCCTGGCCGAGCAGGCCAAGCAGCGTTTCGAGGCGCTCGCCATCAGCAACGTCATCGCCCGCCAGGCCGACGGGTCAAACGGCCTGCCCAATGAAGGGCCGTTCGACCGTATCGTCGCCTGGGCCGCCTTTGACAGCCTGCCGCGCTTCCTGCTCGACCAACTGTCGAGCGGCGGCATCGTCATCGCGCCGATCGGCCCGGAAGAGGGCGAGCAGGTGCTGGCCAAGCTCACCAAGGTCGGCAGCCGCTTCGAGCGCGAGGACATCGGCATGGTCAGGCTGCAGCCGATCCTGCGCAGCGTCGCGATGGTGATTTAGCGGGCCTCACAGCCCTCGCCAAAATTCCCGCCAATGTTTTAAGAAAATTTTCGTCGGATTCTAATGGGTTAACCGCCCAGTAACATTAACGCGCTTTAATCGTGACCAGTTTGTACCGGGTCTGTGCGGGTTAGTGCGATGCAATTCAATCACTTGAAGGCAAACAGACGTAATCTGGCGCGCGGTTGCGCTGTCCTGATGATTGCCGGCGCGGCGGCCGGGTGCAGTTCCCAGTCGATGCGCTTCAACGGTGTCGACGACGTGTTCACGTCATCCACCAACAATCAGCGCGCCATCATCAACAAGCAGAATGTCGACCAGCCCTATCCGGGCGACACGGTCGCTCCGGCGCCGGCCGACGGCACCCACACCCAGTCGGTGAGCCGCTCGAGCCTCGAGCCGGTCACGGCGCAGCAGCTGCCGCCGCCCTCGCAGCCTGCCGCCGCGCCGGCCAGGCCGATGCGCACAGCGTCAGCCCCGGCACTTGCTCCGGCTCCCGCGCTTGCTCCCGCGCCGCATGTCGACAGAACGACCACCAACACCGTCGCGCCGGCCAAGCCGTTCAAGACGGCCGAGCCCGACGCCGTGCGCAACGCCAGTGCTGCCCCGCATGCGACCGAAATCGTGGTCAGGGACGGCGAGACGCTTTCGGGCCTGGCGCAGCACTATCACGTGCCTGCCGATGCCATCGCCAAGGTCAACGGGATCGATCCGAAGAAGGGCATCCGCAGCGGCCAGAAGATCGTCATTCCCGCCTATGCCTATTCCAGCAAGGCGGAGCCGAAGGTCGCCGAGGGCAAGCCGGTGAATACGCCGAAGCAGCCTGCCGGCGCGCCGGAGAAGGTTGCGGTGCTGCCGCAGCAGCCGAAAATCAAGGACGGCAAGTCGGCCGCTCAGGTCGACACGTCGGCCGCGGCCAGCGGCTCGAAGAATCCCAAGCCAGCGTCGCAGATGGCCGAGGCCAAGCCGGCCGGCGCCGGCGGCTCCTACACGGTGCAGCAGGGCGACTCGCTGTCGTCGATCGCCAGAAAGACCGGCGTCGGGGTCGTGGCGCTGAAGAAGGCCAACGGTATGCAGGACGGCCTGCTCAAGATCGGCCAGACGCTCAAGGTCCCGGCCGGCGGCACGGTCGCGGTTGCCGCGGCAAAGCCCGCGGCCACCAAGCCGGCGGTCGATCCGGTGACGACGGCAACGACGCCGCCGGCGGCCAAGACCACCGAGACGCTCGCCTCCTATACGCCGCCTAAGAAGGATGCCAAGGTCATCCAGCAGGCCGAGGACGACGATGCGGTGGCGCCCGACGCGACCGGGATCGGCAAGATGCGCTGGCCGGTGCGCGGCCGGGTCATCTCGGGCTTCGGCTCCGGCAAGGACGGCGTCGACATAGCGGTGCCGGAAGGAACGCCGATCAAGGCAGCCGAGAACGGCGTCGTCATCTATGCCGGCGACGGCCTCAAGGAGTTCGGCAACACCGTGCTGGTGCGGCACGAGAACGGCCTGGTCACCGTCTACGGCCATGCAAGCTCGATCGAGGTGCAGCGCGGCCAGAAGGTCAAGCGCGGCCAGGAGATCGCGCTGTCCGGCATGAGCGGCACCACCGACTCGCCTAAGCTGCACTTCGAAGTGCGCAAGAACTCGGCCCCGGTCGATCCGACCGGCTACCTCGAATAGAACAAGAACCGTTTGCGGGCCGCCTGACCTCCAGTCCGGCCCGCCGTCTTCAGCCCGCTCCGCAAGGAGCGGGCTTTTTCAGATTCGTGCAAGATGCCTGCCCGCAAGGTTCAGAGGTGATCGCGCAGCGTGTCGGCGATCATCTCTTCAAGGCTGCTGGCCTTCACGCCAAGAAGCGTCTCCGCGTCGGAGCTATCGACCAGCAAGGGGCTCTCGAACAGGTATCGCATCTCGATGAGCTCATGCATGCCCAGGGCTTTCATCTCGGGGATGGAATAGGAGCGTGTTTCCGGGATCTCTTGTCCGAGCATTGCCGCGGTTTTCCGGATGAGCTCGCGGGGCGAGGCGTACTGCGAAGGAACATGAAACGCCCGTCCCCATTCACCCGTGTAGCGAGAGGCCGCGACAAGCGTGCTCGCGACATCCTTGGTGAAGGCCCAGGCATGAGTTGCGTCGAGGTCTCCAATGAAGGCGGTGGGCTTGCCTTGGATGATGGAGGGCAGCGCGACCAGCGAGAAATAGCTGATCGCGCCATGCCCGAGATAGTCGCTGGACCGCACTTCGATCGCCGGCACATTGGCGCGGACCGCCCGCTGCCACATGATGGTCCTGGCGGTTCCCTTCTTCGAAGTCGGGTCTAAAGACATGTCGGAGCGAAGCGGGCGGTCGGCATTTTCCCCATAACCATAGAGGTTGCCGAGCACGATGAGCTTCGCGCCGACCGCTTCCGCCGCGCGCACGGTGCCGTCGATTATGGGGAAAAAGTCGGTCGGCCACCGATGATATGTGGCCATGGCGCACATGAAAATGGCATCGGCGCCTCGGCAGAGGCGTGACAGCTCCGCGGCGTCCGTGGCGTCAGCCCGTATCGTCCGCACATTCGGCAACGCGTTCGAACCGACGCTTCGGCTTGTGAGAACGACGTCGTGTCCTTCTTCGCCAAGACGGCGAGCCGTCTCGCGCCCAACCGGGCCCGCGCCGACAACAACATAGAAACTCATGGCAACCTCTCTTCCAAGCTTGATGGAGAGGCGTGAGTACAAGTTCAGGGCGTTGAAAATCGCGCGGGAATTGCCAAATCTTGGACAGGTTTTGCCATGAATCGAGAGAGCATGCCTTCGCAATTCGAGCCGGTCCGATCCTCGTCCGACGTAGCAATGGTCTCCCGGCATGTTGAAGCAGGCGTCCATCGCCTGTCCCGGGCGCCACACCATCGCATCATGGTGCATGCAAGCGCGGCAACGCGCTCCTACTGCAACCAGGTCGGGCGATATTTCGTCAGGCGCGCCGGCGATATCGACCTGGTGCCGGCTGGCGAGGAGGGCGGCTTCGACGCTGAAACCCCGTTCGAGACGATTGAGATCATCTTGCAGCCGGCCTTGATGGAAAGGGTCGCCGCGGAACTTGGCGGCAGGGCGCGAGCGTCGCGGCTCGACACACGCCATTTGCTTCGTGACCAGCGCATCGAACATCTCGCTCGAGCGCTGCAGAGCGACCTCAATGCCGGCGCGCCGAGCGGCTCTTTGTTTGCCGACAGCATCGGCGCCGCCCTTGCGGTGAGGCTGCTCGGTCTCGATGGCCCAGGCATTGTTCAAACGAACCGGTTGTCGGATGCGCAGCTCAAGCGGGTTCTGGAACACATAGAGACCGCTCTCCACGAGCCGCTTTCGATTGACCGGCTGAGCCGGGTTGCCGGCGCGAGCAGCTCGCACTTGCGGACATGGTTCAAGGTGGCGACGGGCGTCACCCTGCATCGCTACGTGCTGCGACGCCGCGTGGAAAGGGCGCGCGTTCTGCTCAAGCAAGGCGATCTAAGCACGAGCGAGGTTGCAGCATTGACGGGCTTCGCGCATCAGTCGCATCTGGCGCATTGGATGCGCCGCGAGACTGGCCAGACGCCGCGCGACCTGCGACGGATGATCTCGCGCAAGTGACGTTGACGCTTCAATCCTTCAGCGGCTTGCCGAGCCTCCCGGCGAGGTCCTGCGTGAACTGCCAGGCGACACGGCCGGAACGGCTGCCGCGCGTGGTTGCCCATTCCAGCGCCTCGGCGCGCAACTGCTCGGGGTCGATCGCCAGATCGTGGTAGCGGACATAGCCGTCGATCATGTCGAGGTATTCGTCCTGCGAGCATTTGTGGAAACCGAGCCACAGGCCGAAACGGTCAGAAAGCGAGACCTTTTCCTCGACCGCTTCCGAAGGGTTGATGGCGGTGGAGCGCTCATTGTCGATCATGTCGCGCGGCAACAGATGCCGCCGGTTGGACGTGGCGTAGAAGATGACGTTGCTGGGCCGGCCCTCGACGCCGCCTTCGAGCGCCGCCTTTAGCGACTTGTACGAGGTGTCGTCGTGGTCGAAGGAAAGGTCATCGCAAAACAGGATGAAGCGCCAGGGAGCCGCCTTCAGAAGACCCATCAGCTTGGGCAGCGTGTCGATGTCCTCGCGGTGGATTTCGATCAGCTTCAGCGGCCGGTCGAGCTTGTCGGAGGCGTTGACGGTGGCATGCACGGCCTTGACAAGGGACGATTTGCCCATGCCGCGCGCGCCCCACAAAAGCACGTTGTTGGCCGCATAGCCGGACGCGAAACGCTCGGTGTTGTCGAGCAGGATGTCGCGCACGCGGTCAACGCCGCGGATCAGGCCGATGTCGACGCGGTTGACCTTGCGGACCGGTTCCAGAAAGCCAGGGTCCGCCTGCCACACGAAACAGTCGGCAACACCGAGGTCGGTCTGCGGCACGGGCGGCGGGGCAAGGCGAGCGACTGCCTCGATCAGGCGGTCGAGTTTCTTGTTCAATGCGTCAATGCTGTCGGTCATGTCAGGTCTTTTTTGTCGAGGTATTTCAGCGTGTGGGAGCGGCTTCCATGACATCGCTGCAAGAACCAGGCCCAAGCTTTTGTTGGAGCATGATCTTTTCGGTGGCCTCGAAGCCGCTTCCGCTGCGACGCTCTAGCACGCCGCAAACGGCTGGAAAAGCAACGGATCGGGCTCGCAGCGCAGTTGCATTGGCAAGTTTACCGACTATATTCCGGCCAAATTTTCGCGGGGCCGCCCCGGCGGTATTTCACCATCCAGGAGTTTCTTGATGTTCGTTACACCGGCATACGCCCAGGGCGTCGGCGCCTCGCCAGACATGTTGATCTCGATTTTGCCGTTTGTCCTGATTTTCGTGATCATGTATTTTCTGATCATCCGGCCGCAGCGCGCGCAGCTGAAGAAGCGCCAGGAGATGCTGTCGGCGGTGCGCCGCGGCGACACGGTGGTGACCGGCGGCGGCTTCGTCGGCAAGGTGACCAAGGTGATCGACGACAACGAGCTGGAGATCGACCTTGGCGGCGGAACCAAGGTGACGGCGCTGCGCTCGACGATTTCGGACGTGCGCGTCAAGGGCGAGCCGGTGGCGAACCAGAACGCCAAGAAGTAATCCTAACCTCGATGGCGGAACGCTGCCGCTTGTACGCCTGAACGGATAAAACGAATGCTCTATTTCTCGCGCCTGAAGATGATCCTGATCTGGCTCGCCGTGGCCATCACAGTGATCCTCGCCGCGCCCAATCTCTTCCCGGCGAGCACGCTGGCGCAATTGCCGAACTGGGTGCCGAAGCGGCAGATGACGCTGGGCCTCGATCTTCAGGGCGGCTCGCACATCCTGCTGCAGATGGATCAGAACGACCTGATCAAGGATCAGCTGCAGACGACGCGCGACGAGATCAGGACGCTGCTGCGCGATGCCAAGATCCAATATACCGGCCTTGGCGGAACAGGCCGAACCGTGCAGGTGCGCATTAACGATGCGAGCCAGGTCGAAGCCGCCAAGACAGCGCTGAAGCCGATAACCAACCCGGTCGCAGCCGGTCTGTTTGCCGGTGGTTCCGTGCAGTCGATGGCGCTGGACGATTCCGAGCCTGGGCTGTTGAAGTTCACCGTCACGGATGCGGGCATCAAATATCGCACCTCGACCGCGCTCTCGCAGGCGATCGAGGTGGTCGAGCGACGCGTCAACGCGCTTGGCACGACCGAGCCGATCGTGCAGCGGCAGGGCGACGATCGCATCCTGGTCCAGGTGCCCGGGCTCCAGAACCCGCAAAGGCTCAAGGACATTATCGGCCAGACCGCCAAGCTGACGTTCCAGATGGTCGACACGTCGGTGCCGGTCCAGGACGCGATGAAGAATCGCCCGCCGGCTGGCGACTCGGTCCTTTATTCGCAGGACGATCCTCCGGTTCCTTACCTCGTCGAGAACCGCGTTATCGTCTCGGGCGAAGACCTGTCGAATGCGACGCCAACTTATAATTCGCAGACCAATGAGCCGGTGGTTTCGTTCACCTTCAATTCCCGCGGGGCGACCAGGTTCGGCCAGGCGACCCAACAGAATGTCGGCAAGCCGTTCGCCATCGTGCTCGACAACCAGGTGATTTCGGCACCGGTGATCCGCGAGCCGATCCTCGGCGGCAGCGGCCAGATCTCCGGCAATTTCACGACCGAGAGCGCCAACGACCTCGCCGTCTTGCTGCGCGCCGGCGCCCTGCCAGCCAAATTGACCATCATCGAAGAGCGTACGGTCGGCCCGGGCCTTGGTCAGGACTCCATCCACGCCGGCAAGGTGGCTGGCGTGATCGGCTCAATCCTCGTCGTAGCCTTCATGTTCGTCGCCTATGGGTTCCTCGGTTTCCTGGCCAACATCGCTCTGGCTGTGCACGTGGCGATGATCGTCGGCGCGCTGTCGCTGCTCGGCGCCACGCTGACCTTGCCCGGCATCGCCGGTATCGTGCTCACCATCGGCATGGCGGTGGACTCCAACGTCCTGATCTACGAGCGCATCCGCGAGGAGCGGCGAGCCGGCCGCTCGGTGATCCAGGCGATCGACACCGGCTTCTCGAAGGCGCTGGCCACGATCGTCGATTCCAACGTCACCTCGCTGATCGCCACAGTGGTGCTGTTCTGGCTGGGTACAGGGCCGGTCAAGGGCTTTGCGATCACCTATGCGATCGGCATTCTGACCACGGTCTTCACCGCCTTCACCTTCACCCGCATGCTGGTGTCGATCTGGCTGCGCCGCGCCCGGCCGAAGGAATTGCCGCGCGCGCCGGTCACCTTCATTCCGCCGGGCACGAAGATCCCGTTCATGGGCATCCGCCGCTGGACGTTTGCTCTCTCCAGCACGTTGTCTATCCTGTCGGTCGTCGGGTTCCTGACCCTTGGCATCAACTACGGCATCGACTTCAAGGGCGGCTCGCTGATCGAGGTGCAGTCCAAGCAGGGCGATGCCAATCTTGGCGACATCCGCAGCAGGCTGTCCGAGCTCAACATCGGCGAGATCCAGGTGCAACAGTTCGGTGCGCCGAACGACGTGCTGATCCGTGTCGGCACGCAGGACGCCGGCGAGAATGCAGAGCAGACCGTGATCGACAAGGTGCGGGGCGAACTGCAGGACCAATATGACTTCCGCCGGGTCGAGGTGGTCGGGCCGACGGTCTCAGGCGAGTTGGCCAAGCAGGGCACGATCGCCATGCTGATCGCGCTGGCGGGCATCCTGCTCTATGTCTGGTTCCGCTTCGAATGGCAGTTCGCCGTCGGCGCCATCGTGGCCACGGTGCACGATGTGGTGATGA
Source organism: Mesorhizobium sp. B1-1-5 (assembly GCF_006443065.1). Lineage (NCBI taxonomy): Bacteria > Pseudomonadati > Pseudomonadota > Alphaproteobacteria > Hyphomicrobiales > Phyllobacteriaceae > Mesorhizobium > Mesorhizobium sp. B1-1-5. Next base: position 10,411 of record NZ_VFWS01000038.1, read on the forward strand.
CGATCGGCTTCTTCGTCTTGTCAGGGCTGGAGTTCAACCAGTCGTCGCTGGCGGCAATCCTGACTATCATCGGGTATTCGCTGAACGACACCATCGTGGTCTATGACCGCGTTCGTGAGGATCTGCGAAAATACAAGAAAATGCCGCTGCCGCAGCTCTTGAACAATGCCATCAACGAGACGCTGTCCAGAACCACGCTGACCTCCGTTACCACGTCGCTGGCGCTGTTGGCACTGGTGCTGTTCGGCGGCGAGGTGATCCGTTCCTTCACGCTGGCGATGCTGTTCGGCGTGGTGTTCGGCACCTATTCGTCGATCTTCATCGCCGCGCCGCTGCTGATCCTCTTCAAGCTGAGGCCGCAGGCCTCGGCTGAGGAGAAGCCGGTGAACGGCAAGGCCGTGGCGACCTGACGCCGTTTCGGCATCATGTTCTAGAGCCATGGCCAAAGGCATCATCATCCGCGAGGCGCATTTCCCGGGCAAGGCGCCGATCGAGGCCTATGGTAATGGCGGCTTTCGCTTTGCCGACATGTCGCATCGCGGATCGCTGCTCGTCCTGCCGTCGGGCATCCATGGCTGGGAGCCGGCCGATCCGCTGGCGCTGAAGGCCGCGGATTTCGACAAGCTGTTCGCCGAGGCCGGCAAGGTCGAGATCCTGCTGGTCGGCATGGGCAAGGATTTGCGGCCGCTGCCGGCAACTTTGCGCGCCGCGCTCAAGGAGGCCGGGATCTCGGCCGACCCGATGTCGACGGGAGCGGCGGTGCGGACTTACAATGTCCTGCTCGCCGAAGATCGCGCCGTGGCCGCGGCGCTGATCGCCGTCGATTGAATGGCCGGCACGTCCAACATCATCAAGAATGGCGACATCGTCATGGATGCGGTGCGCGCTGCCGACCATGACCGGTATCTGTCGGCGCTTTATGCGCCGGCCGACAAGCGCGACGCGCTGCTCGCGCTCTACGCCTTCAATGCAGAGATTGCCGGCGTGCGCGATCGCATCCATGAGCCGCTGCCGGGCGAGGTCAGGCTGCAATGGTGGCGAGACGTCATTTCGGCCGAAGGCGATGCCGAGACAGGCCATCCGACAGCCGACGCCCTGCGCGCGACGATCGCCGCCTGCCGGTTGCCGAAGGCTGCTTTCGACAACATGCTCGAGGCGCGCATCTTCGATCTCTATGACGACCCGATGCCGTCGCGGACCGATCTCGAAGGCTATTGCGGCGAGACGGCCGCGGCGCTGATCCAACTTGTGGCGATGGCGCTCGATCCGGCCGCCGCGCCTGGCTTTGCCGAACTGGCGGGCAGGGCCGGCTGCGCGCAGGCGATCACCGGCTTGTTGTTGCTTCTGCCGCTCCATCGTCGGCGCGGACAGTGTTTTGTGCCCGCCGACATCCTTTCGGCGGCCGGCACGACGCCGGAAGAGTTCGTCAAAGGCGAGGGCGGGGCAGCCGCCGAGCGCGCGGTTACGGCGATGATTGCGCTGGCGCGCGAGCATCTCAACGCCTTCGAGACAGGTGCGCCGGCGCTTCCCGTTGCGCTGCGGCCCGCCTTCCTGCCGCTGGCGCTAACCCATGCCTATCTCGACAGGATGGAGAAGGCGGGGTCGCCGCTCAGTGCGACGGCAACGCTCTCAACCTTGCGCCGACACTGGCTGCTCCTGCGTCATGCGATGCGGGGCTGGACGCCCCCTTTGACGTAAACGTCAACCGTGCTAGGGATTCCGATGCGTGGACTCGCGTCAAAGAAATGCGGCCCGCCGGAGGAGCCGTCTTTCCATGAGCCTGCCAGTCCTGGTCGTCCTTGTCGTGTTCGGCATCGCGTTGTCGGTCGCCGCCGTGCATTTCACCGGCGGTACGACGACCGCGACGCTTGCCGGCGTCGATCATGCGCTCGCACGCTTTGCCGAGGATTTTCCCGACGAAAGACCGAGTACCGTGCGGCTGACAGCCGACAGCCATGCCGCGTTTCTCGATCTCGGTCCGCAGCGCTGCGGCATCGTCCGGAGCATAGGCGATTGTTTTCTGACGCGTATCGTCACGCCGCGCGACATTCTGGCGCTGACCAGGGAAGGAAGCGCGATTTCGCTGCGGCTCGATGATTTCACCTGGAAAGGCGGGCGGTTTGCTTTTGCCGACGAAGCCGGCGCGCTGGCCGTGGCGGCGGCATTGCAAAGCCATGATCGGATCCGGGAGGCGGCGTGATGGACGAGTATAATTTCCCGCAGGTCACCCAGCTTGCGATCCCGTTCTTCGTCGCGGCGATCCTGATCGAGCTTTGGCTGGTGCGCACCGGCCGCGCCAAGGGATCGTTCGAGACGCGCGACACGCTGACCAGCCTGATGATGGGGACCGGCAATGTCGTCGCAGGCTTGCTGCTCGGCGTCGTGTCCTATTGGGCGCTGCTGTGGCTGTGGCAATTCCGCTTCTTCAATCTCGGCCTGTCGATCTGGGTTTTTGTCGCCGCCTTCCTGCTCGATGATTTGCGCTACTACGTGTACCACCGCATCGCGCACCGGGTGCGCTGGGTGTGGGCCGAGCACGTCAACCATCATTCCAGCCAGCACTACAATCTTTCAACGGCGCTGAGACAAAGCTGGACTGGCCTGTTCACCTTCACCTTCATCCTGCAGGCGCCGCTGGTGCTGCTCGGCTTCCATCCTGCGGTGATCGCCTTCGTCTTCGGTTTCAACCTGGTCTGGCAGTTCTGGATCCACACCGAGACGATCGGCAAGATGTGGGGCTGGTTCGAATTCGTCTTCAACACACCCTCGCACCACCGCGTCCATCACGCCACCAATCCGCGCTATCTCGACGCCAACTATGCCGGCACGCTGATCGTCTGGGACCGCATGTTCGGCACCTTCGTCGAGGAGTTGGAGGAGGACCGGCCGCGCTATGGCATCGTCAAGAACATCGGCACCTTCAATCCGCTGAAGGTGGCCTTCCACGAATGGATAGGCATGTTCAAGGATGCGCTGGCGCCGGGTCTGACGCCGGGTCAGCGCGTCAACTATCTCATCCAGCCGCCGGGCTGGAGCCATGACGGCTCGCGCGATACCTCAGAGACGCTGAAGGCGGCTTATGTGCGGAGAAATCCGGGAGAGGCAGGAAAGCCGGGATTGCCGGGAATGAGTTCCGAGCCTGCGGAGTAGCGACATTTCAGGATGGGTCGCCCGAGCCGCCATCCCGTATCAACGTCTCGTAGTCGCGGCCGCCGTAGAAGACGTTGACGATGAGCACGGCATCGCCCTCGATCACATAGGCGATGACGGCTGAATGCTCGAAAGGGACGGTTAGTAGCCCCGGTGCGATATCGTCGCGCGAGCGGCCGCCGCGAGGGGCATTGCCGATGCTTTGGCAACGATCTTCCATGCGCAGAACGAACTTCAGGGCGACTTGAGGATTTCCGCTCGCCTCCGCTATGTGTCTGAAGATGTTAGCAAGATCATCTCTCGCGCTTTGACGATATTGGACTTCAAGCCGCTGAATCATCGTCGGGGCTCGAACACTCGGCAAAAAGCCCATGAAGATGGGAGCGAACATCTTCTCTTGAAACGTTAGGTCTCTTGTCCTCAAGCGAAGCCTTCACACGTGCACGGATCGATGCCATGCGCTCGGCATGCTCCTCCTCCTCGCGCTGGAAGGCTCGAAGAGCGGCGCGGATAACTTCGCTGGCCGAGCCGTAGGAGCCGTCCTCGACCTTTTCGCGGATCAGGCGTGCCATGGCCGGCGTGACGGTGACGGACAGTTTCTCGGCGGATTCCATGGCTCGTCTCACGTGCGAGTAGGATGATATCCTACTTTATATGGGCCTCCAACAGAAACCGAAAAGCCTACTCCGCCGCTTCCGCCCGCGCCGGCAGCCCCAGCCATACCCTGCAATCGGCCAAAGCGCGCGAGGTGATGGCGTGGCGCTTGGCGATGGTCTTGTCCTTGCCGCGCAGGCGCTTGCCTTCGGTCTTCGGCGCCTCGACCGGCGGGAACAGGCCGAAATTGACGTTCATCGGCTGGAAAGAGCGTTTGCCGGGCTCGTCGTCGGAGACGATGTGGCCGCCGGTGATGTGGTTGAGCAGCGCGCCGAAGGCGGTGGTCGAGGGCGGCAGCGACGGCGCCTGGCCGAGCCGTTCGGCGGCGGCGAAGCGGCCGGCGAGCAGGCCGATGGCGGCGCTTTCGACATAGCCTTCGCAACCGGTGATCTGGCCGGCAAAGCGCAGGCCGGGGCGCGATTTCAGCTGCAGCGAAGGATCAAGCAGCGTCGGCGAGTTAATGTAGGTGTTGCGGTGCAGGCCGCCCAGACGCGCAAAGTCGGCGTTTTCAAGCCCCGGAATGGTGCGGAAGATGCGCACCTGCTCGGCATGCTTCAGCTTGGTCTGGAAGCCGACCATGTTGTAGAGCGTGCCCAGCGCATTGTCTTGCCGGAGCTGCACCACCGCATAGGCCTTGACCGTCGGATTGTGGACGTTGGTCAGCCCCATCGGCTTCATCGGCCCGTAGCGCAGGGTCTCGACACCGCGCTCGGCCATCACCTCGATCGGCAGGCAGCCGTCGAAATAGGGCGTGCCTTCCCATTCCTTGAACTCGGTCTTTTGGCCGTCGAGCAGCGCCTGGACGAAGGCGAAATATTGCTCCTTGTCCATCGGGCAGTTGATGTAGTCCTTGCCGGTGCCGCCGGGACCGACCTTGTCGTAGCGCGACTGGAACCAGGCCGTGTTCATGTCGATCGTGTCGAAATGCACGATCGGCGCGATCGCGTCGAAGAAGGCGAGCGCATCGGCGCCGGTAGCTTCCGCAATCGACTGCGCCAGCGCGGGCGCCGTCAGCGGGCCGGTGGCGATGATCGCCTGGTCCCAATCCGTGGGCGGCAGCCCGGGCACTTCCTCACGCTGGATGGTGATCAGCGGATGCGCCTCGATCTTCGCGGTGACCGCGTCGGAAAAGCCGTCACGGTCGACGGCGAGCGCGCCGCCGGCCGGCACCTGGTTGGCGTCGCCCGCGCTCATGATCAACGAGCCGGCAAGCCGCAATTCGGCGTGCAGCAGCCCGACGGCGTTGTTCTCGGCGTCGTCGGAGCGGAAGGAATTGGAGCAGACCAGCTCGGCCAGACCGTCGGTCTTGTGCGCGTCGGTGCCGCGCACCGGGCGCATCTCATGCAGCACGACCGGAACGCCGGCTTGCGCAATTTGCCATGCGGCTTCGGAGCCGGCGAGGCCGCCGCCGATGACGTGTACGGGATTTTTGCTCATGAGCGCCGGAATAATCGCTTGGGGACGCGATTGCAATTGCCAGCTGAGAACGCACGAGGCCGGTGCCTGTGCCAGAAACAACAACCCCGCCGGGGGAGGAGGTCCGGCGGGTGTCGTTTTGGGGGTCGATCCTCGGGAGGAGGTGAAGATCGACCTTATTCGTCATCGCCGGGGAGGAGGTCGGCTTTGACGAAATTCCTTATCGCCCCTGAGGACGAAAATTCTTTTCGCCTTTGAGGACGAAATTCGTTTCGCCTTTGAGAAGGGGCGAAGCCTTCGAAGACGAACTGCGTTCGCTTCTGGAAAACAACGCCCGCCGGGGGAGGAGGTCCGGCGGGCGCCGTTTTGGTGGTCAACCCTCGGGAGGAGGTGAGGGTTGGCCGTATCCGTCAGGGTCGGGGAGGAGGTCGACCCTGGCGAAATGCCTTGCTTAGATCACCTTGCGGGCGACCGTCTTGATCTCGTCGCGAACGATGCCGAGATCATGGAGCTGGCGGTTTGAAAGCCGACCCAGCTCAGCAACAGTGTCGCGATAGACGCGCCAGTTACGATAGCTGCGGATCAGGTTCATTGTCTTAACTCTCTTCAAAACTGGTTCGGACCATTTGCGGTCCGAAGCGGATTAGACCGCCTTGCGGGCGACGTAGTGGATGTCGCTGCGGCTGATGCCGAGGTCGGTCAGTTCACGGTTCGACAGGCGGTTCAGCTCGGAGACGGTGTCCCGGTAGCGGCGCCAGTTGCGGTAGTTGCGGATCAGGTTCATGGTAGTTCTCGTTTCGTCTTTGGTTCGGATCATTCCGTTTGTGTACGAACAGAAAATAGGTGGGATCATATCGGTTTAAAAGTGCCGTTGGCGCATGGCAGCAATGCAAATTGTGCAATGCAACATTAACGGCCGTTCACGCCTGCGTCGCAAAGAAGCCGAATCGGAAAGTGCCGCCGCGTCAACGGGTTGGCTGTCCCGGTTGAGGAAATGACCGGGCTTCGGGGGAAAGCATGGCGAGCTATACGGCACGGCTAAGGGCGGATATCGCCCGCTGGCGGGAGAGAGGGCTGATCGATCCCGCCACGGCGGAGGCATTGACGCGCGACGTCGCCGCCAACGAGCGCGCGTCGCTGAGTTTCGGCTCGATCCTGGCGATGATGGCGGCACTTCTGTTCGGCGCAGCGATCCTGATTTTCGTCGCCGCCAACTGGGAGGCCATCCCGCGTGTCGTTCGCGTGGCGGCGCTTTTCGCCGTTATCCTGGCCGGCTATGTCGGCGGCGCGGTGCTGAAGACGCGCGACCATGCCGCGATCGGCGAGGCGCTGTGGATCGTTGCAGCCGCCGCCTTCGGCGGATCGATCACGCTGATCGGCCAGATGTACCATCTTTCGGGCGACGAGGCCTCGGCGCTGGTGATGTGGTGCGCCGGCACGGCGTTGGCGGCAGTAGCGCTGCGTTCGAACCCGCTGACGGTGGCTGCGGTCGGCATCGCCGATGCCTGGCTGGTCCTCAAGGGGTTCGGCTTCTACTGGCGCGCGGAAATTCCGCATCTCTTCATCATCATGGCGATCGTCCTGTTCGCCATTTCGTTCTGGACGCGCAGCCGGGCAGCGCGCCACCTCATCATTCTGTCTGTCATTCTGTATCTGGTCTTGCTGGCGACGGATCACGACACGCTGCCGGTGGCCGTGTCGCTGGCCATTGCGTCAGTGCTGCTCTTTGCCGCCGCGGTCTTTGCCGGCGATCCGATCGACAGAATCCTGCAGTTGGGCGGCCGGCTGTCCTTGCACGCCTTGCTCGGCTTCCTGACCGGCGTGGCGATGATCCAGTTCGAGCTGGCGGATGAAAGCACCTACAATAGCGGTTTCGCCCTCGCCTCGATCGTAGCGCTTGCCGGCATCGTGGCGGCGATCATGTTGGCCGGCCGCGAGAGCAGGGGCCTGCGCTGGCTGGCCTATGCCGGCTTCGCCTTCGAACTCGCCATTATCTATAGCGTCACCTTGAGGTCGATGCTGGATACGGCCGGCTTCTTCCTGGCGGCTGCCGTGCTGCTCGGCATACTGGCCCTGATCATCATCCGCCTTGAGAAACGCATGAGGACGCCCGCCGAGACAGGAGCAGCGGCATGACCGGCAAGAAACTGATCGTCTCGGCGCTGGTGCTGGCGCTTGTCCAGATCGGCTTTCTCAGCTGGATCATCGCTGGCCGCGCCGCGATTCTGCGCAACGGCAAGGAAGTGCTGCTGAAAGTCCAACCGGTCGATCCGCGCGATCTCCTGCGCGGCGACTATATCTCGCTCAACAACAACATTTCGCGCATCCCGGTGAAGCTGATCGCCAGCCTTCCGCAAGGCAAGCTCTCCAGCGACGACACAGCGATGGTGGTCCGGTTGAAGAAGGGCTCCGACGGCTATTGGCAGCCGACCGCGGCGTGGTTCGGCAAAGCGCCGGCCCCGGCAGGCGAGGACGAAGCAGACATTGCCGGCCATGTCGGGGAAGGCTGGGGCCTTAGCGATCCGGAAGCGACAATCGCACCCGACTACGGGATCGACCGCTTCTATCTGCCGGAAGGCGAAGGAATGGCGATCCAGGACGACATGCGCGTGCGGCCGTTCGGCATCAAGCTCGCGCTTGCGGCCGACGGCACGGCGCAGATCAAGGCGCTGATGGACGGCGACAAGACGCTGTTCGAGGAGCCGCTTTATTAGGCCGCTTTGGCCAGCGCATCGGAGGGTCTATCGAGCAGGGCGGCGCCCGAGCCAGCTTGGCGCCGGTCCTCCTTCGCCAAGGCTTCGGAGGATACCTTCGGCTCTTCGAGCCTCAGGTGGTGGCCTGCCATCCGAAGCTCGAAGAGCGAAGGATGGTGCGGATGAAGGGACTCGAACCCCCACGCCTTTCGGCACTGGAACCTAAATCCAGGGCGTCTACCAATTCCGCCACATCCGCTTTCCCCGGCAATCCCATGTAGCCATCATTCTGTCAATGTCGGGGGCTCAAGTCATGCTTGTCCGGCTAAAGCGCATCGCGTGGAAATAGATTCAGGCGAAGGGCTTTGAGATGCATGCTGTCCTCCAAAAACGCTGCGCAGTTTTGGGCGACATGCATTGGAGCGAAGATAGTTGAAAATTAGCCTAGCCTGTGACAAAAGGCGTGTCGAATGTGACGGAAAGTGAGTTTCCGCTTCTGCAAGATGTGAAAAGTTATAGGAAAAACAAAGACTTACTCACATCCGGCAAGGCGCAGTTCAGGAGAATTTGAACCGCATTCGCGGTCAAATCGCCAAGTTCCGTCCCAAAAGCCATTTCCGGCAAGATCATACCGGCAGGCTGTAAACGGCTAAGACCGTTTGGCAGTCTCATTGTTGAAAACAAAGGTTCTAGGATGCAGGTCACCGAAACGCTCAACTCCGGTCTCAAGCGCGAGATCAAGATCACCGTGCCGGCCGGTGACATGGAAGCCAAGCTGATGGCGCGGCTGACCGACGCCCGCGGCAAGGTGCGCATCAACGGCTTCCGGCCGGGCAAAGTGCCGGTGCAGCACCTGCGCAAGGTATATGGCAAGTCGTTCATGGCCGAGGTCGTCAACGAGATCCTCAACGACTCGACCCGTTCGATCATCTCGGGGCGCGGCGAAAAAGCCGCCATGCAGCCCGAAGTGATCATGACCGAGGACGAGAAGGAGGCCGAGAAGATCCTGGCCGGCGGCGCCGATTTCGAATTCAGCCTCAACTACGAAGTCATCCCGCCGATCGAGATCAAGGATTTCTCCGACATCAAGGTGACGCGTCAGGTCTATGACGTGCCGGACGCGGAAGTCGAGGATCAGGTCAAGCGCGTCGCCGAATCGGCGCGCAGCTACGAGCCGAAGACCGGCGAGGCCGCTGAGGGCGACCGCGTGAGCATCGACTATGTCGGCAAGATCGGCGGCGAGGCCTTCGCTGGCGGCGCCGGCACCGACCAGCCGCTGGTACTCGGCTCCAAAGAGTTCATCCCGGGCTTCGAGGAGCAGCTGATCGGAACGAAGGCCGGCGACGAGAAGCAGGTCGCCGTCACTTTCCCCGAAAACTACCAGGCGGCGCATCTGGCCGGCAAGGAAGCCACCTTCGACGTCACCGTCAAGGAGGTGTCGGCGCCCGGCGCGCTCGAGATCAATGACGAGACGGCCAAGAATCTCGGCCTGGAATCGCTCGAGCGCCTGCGCGAGATCGTGCGCGGCCAGATCGAGAACCAGTTCGGCTCCATGACTCGCCAGAAGGTGAAGCGCCAGTTGCTGGACCAGCTCGACGCATCCTACTCCTTCGAGGCGCCGTCGAAGCTCGTCGAGGCCGAGTTCAACAACATCTGGGCCCAGGTCAACCGCGACCTGGAGGCCGCCGGCCGCACTTTCGCCGACGAAGAGACGACGGAAGAAGAAGCGCGCGCCGAATATATGCGCCTTGCCGAGCGCCGCGTGCGCCTCGGCCTGGTCCTGGCCGAGATCGGCGAGAAGGCCGGCGTCACCGTGTCGGACGAGGAACTGCAGCGCGGCCTGTTCGAGCAGGTGCGCCGCTTCCCAGCCAACCAGCAGCAGGAAGCCTTCGAGTATTATCGCAGCAACCCGGAAGCCATCAACGCGCTGCGCGCGCCGATGTTCGAGGAGAAGGTGGTCGACTATCTGCTCGGCCAGATCTCGGTCAACGACGTCAAGGTCGGCAAGGACGAGCTGATGGCCGACGACGAGGAGGCCGAAACCGCGACCAAGGCGAAGCCGGCCAAGAAGGCTTCCTCGAAGAAGGCCGAAGCCAAGACAAGCGAAGCCAAGGCTGGCGAAGCAAAGGCTGGCGAAGCCACCGACGAGGCGGAAGAGCCTAAGAAGAAGGCCGCGCCGAAGAAGAAAGCCGCCAAGGAAGCCGAGTAACAGGTTTCAATGCCGAGACTTCGAAAGGCCGCCTCCGGGCGGCCTTTTTCATTGTGATGTGTTCCATTGTGGCGGCGCGGCAACACAGACAACTTGTCTTGAAGCCCTGCCGCTGGTGATACCAACCGTTGAACATTATCTGCGCTTCATCGCATTCGCGGGTGTTTGGAGGCATTGGTGAGGCTGGGATTCATGATGAGAGACGTGGTCGTCGCCGCGGCGCTCTTGTTTGCCGCAGCCGCCGGTGTCGCCCGGGCCGAGCCGGCTCTCGGCAACTGGAGCGTTGGCGCCGGCAATGATGGTCAGATCACGGCGTCGCTCCACGCCAGCAACAAGCTGATCACCGGCGGCGGAGCGTTGGGCTACAGCCCGGTGCTGACATTGGCTTGCCGGCCCGACGGCGAACCACGCTGGAGCGAGTGGCTCCAGCTCAACGATGCCGTCTCCGCCAGCCGCAAGATCACCATTTCCGTTGCGGTCGACGGCAGCGGCAAAACCGACGAAAGCTGGTCGGTCGGCCCGCGCGGCAGAACGCTGGTCAGGGATGGAGACGACGGCATCAAGCGTCTGGCTTCGGCGAACCGGCTGACGCTGTCGTGGCGCTTTGGCCTGTTGTCGGGACGCGGCGAGGCCGATTTCGAGCTTGCGGGTCTTTCGGACGTGATCGGGCAGATCGCGGCAAGCTGCAAGACCGACCCGCCCTGATCGTCGCCGTTCAGAAGCTTGGACGGCTTTTTGGGCAGCTAGTCCTCGGCGCACGGCCTAAGCGTTCGCAGACCGGCAATTTTTGCCCATTGGTTCGATTCTGTGGTATGTAGGTGCCGCAATTCCACTGAAGAGACGCGGCCGCCCGCCATGCAGGATACGCCAGCGTGGCGCGGGCCGTCCGACGTAAATGACGATCAGGGAGGAAGTGCCATGCGCGCAACCGCGCTTTTCATCGTCTTGTCAGCTACGACCTTTTTTGCAAGCCCGTCGCAGGCGCAGGACGCCGCCGCAGGCGAGAAGGTGTTCACCAAGTGCAAGGTCTGCCACATTGCCGACCAGGACCAGAATAAGGTCGGCCCGTCTCTGCACGGCGTCATCGGGCGCACCGCGGGCACGCATCCCGGTTTCGCCTATTCCACGGCCATGATCGAGGCCGGAAAATCCGGCATCAAATGGGACGAGCCTACGCTGACAAAATATCTTCACGACCCCAAGGCGATGGTCAAAGGGACGAAGATGGCGTTTCCCGGCCTCAAGAGCGATCAGGACATAGCCAACGTCATCGCCTACTTGAAGCAATTTTCCAAGTAAGCACCGCCGTCCAGACTCTTTTGATGGTCGCCTGCTTATCCGGAAGGAAGACGGCCGGGGCAGTTGCGCAGATCAATATCGCGCCCAGCACCGTCACGCCGGGAGCGCAAAAAAACCCAATAGCAGCAGAATAGCTATGCCAAGGCCGAGTATGAGAAGCGTCCGCGTGTCCATGACGTTCACCTTCGCATATTGAGAATACCGAAAAGGCTGAAGGACTGGCGGTCGTGCTGCCGATCCTCGGCCCTGGCATGTTTGCCGCAAGGTCGTAGAGCCGCCGGCTGTCCCATACCGTCGAAGCAATCAGCCCCGTGACGCAGCGGCGGGAGCCTCTATGCGTCAGAAGGCCGGATAGCTGAACCGCGCCTGGCGCGCGTCCGTCGTCAGGTTGCGGAAATCCTTGCCGCTGACATGCACAAGCGTCTTGTGGTCGCCGCCCTCGAAATAGATATCGGCGGCATCACGCAGGCTTTCGTCCAGAATGACCGGCACATCATAAGCCGCGCCGATCGGCGGTATGGCGCCGACGTCGCAATCGTCAAAGAGCGATACCACTTCGTCTTCGGAAGCGAGGCCGAGGCGTTTGTCCATGACGTCCTGCAGCTTGCCGAGTTCGATTCTGTGGGTGCTTGGGACCACGGCCAGCGCATAACCGAGTTCGTGGTGAACGACCACGGATTTCGCCATGATGCTGCCGGGCACGTGCGCGGCAATGGCGGCCTGCCTGCTGGTGGCAGTTCGATGATGCCCAACGGTATCGTAGGAGATGCCCTTGCGGTCGATAAAATTTCTCAGTCTGTTTGCTATCGTCATTGTCCGCGTCCTTTGCTTGAGTTCACGGCGCATACGCCAGACCAAAATGGGCCGGCGGCCTGTAGTTTCAAGGCATCGGAGCCGGCCGTTCCCAGCTGCTCATGCCGCGGCTGGACCCCGTATCGGATGTCAGGGGCCAGGCCCGAAAAACGCGATACGGGTCAGCAGCGTATAGTCGGACTCGAAGACCATCATCGCCACGAAAACCAGCACCAGTATCGGCGGCAGGATGATTGCATACATCATCGCCAGCCGCTCCCAGGCCATGTGCATGAAGACGGCGACGATCAGTCCTGCCTTGAGCATCATGAAGATCAGGATCAGCGACCACCTGAGATAGCCGTGAAGGCCGAAATAGTCGACCAAATAGGAGCAGGTGCTGAGAATGAACAGCCACGCCCAGACCACCAGATAGAGCTTGATCGGGTGCTCCTGATGCGTCTCCGCCTTGGCAACGATCGCCGCATCATGGGCGGGATGCAGTGCGTGTTGTCCGAGACCGTTTGCGGTTGCTTCAGTCATGTCTGCCTCTCAACAAAGCCTGCCTTCTCACCAAAGATAAAAGAAGGCGAAAATGAACACCCAGACCAGGTCGACGAAGTGCCAGTAGAGCCCCATGATCTCGACGTTCTCGTAGCGGCCCCTGCGGCTGGTGAAGAAGCCGGGCCGGCCGGTGTCGAAGTCGCCACGCCAGACTTTTCTCGCCACGATGATCAGGAAGATCACCCCGATCGTGACGTGCGTGCCGTGGAAGCCGGTGATCATGAAAAAGCACGAGCCGAATTGCGCGGCTCCCCAGGGATTGCCCCACGGCCGGACCCCTTCGGTGATCAGCTTGGTCCATTCGAAGGCCTGCATGCCGACGAAGGTCGCGCCGAGCGCGGCGGTCAAAAGCATCAGGATCGCGGTTTTGCGACGATCGCGGCGATAGCCGAAATTGACCGCCATGGCCATGGTTCCGCTGCTCGAGATGAGAACGAATGTCATGATGGCGATCAGGATCAGCGGGATATCCGAGCCGCCGATACGCAAGGCGAAGACCTCGCTGGGATTCGGCCACGGCACGCGCGTGGAGATCCGCGCCGTCATATAGGAAAGCAGGAAGCAACCGAAAATGAAGGTGTCGCTGAGCAGGAAGATCCACATCATGGCCTTGCCCCAGGACACGTTCTTGAACGCGCGCTGATCCGAGGCCCAGTCGGCGGCGATCCCGCGCAAGCCCCGGGGGCGATCCAGCTGGCTGGTATGCGTCAGTGTGGTCTCGGCCATCGCCAGTCTCCTAGGTCAGCAGCCGTTGGCAAATGCTCACGAACGTCGCCGCCCAACCGGCCAGGACGGCGAAGATGCATAGCCAGACGAAAAGCAGGAAATGCCAATACATGGCGCACAACTCGACACTGAGGCGCAGCCGCTCCCGCCGCATTCCGTTCCAGGCGCCGGCGCTCGTCCTGCCGAGGCCGACCAGCCCGCCCAGTATGTGCAGGCCATGCATTGCCGTGATCAGATAAAAGAAGCTGTTGGCCGGGTTGGAGGCCAACAGGTAGCCGTCCTCGGTCAGCTGCTGCCATGCAATCAACTGGCCGGCGAGGAAGGCGAGGGCGGTCAATCCCGCCGTTGCAAGACCGAGCCTGACCATGTCCACCTGGCCTCTGCGCGTGGCGACCACCGCACATTGCAGCGCGACGCTGCTCAGCGCCAGCACGCCGGTGTTGAGCCAAAGCAGGCGCGGCAGCGGCAGCGGCCGCCAGTCCGACAGGCCCATGCGCATGAAATAGGCGCTGGTGAATAGCGAGAACAGGCAGCCGACGACGGCGAGGAAGACGCCGAGGCCGATCTTGGCGGTGGGCAGGGACGACCGGTCGAAGCCGACGACGTCCCCGGCCACGCCTTGCTCCAGCCAGGGCTTCGCCGTCAACCGCTGGTGCGAAAGCCACCAACCGGCAAAGCCGGCGATCACCAACAGGAAGACCAGGATGACGCTCATGCCGGCTCCCTGGAGGGGCCGAAGGCGCCCGGCACGTTCTGCGGGATGAAGTCCTCCTTGGCACCCGGAACGCTGTAATCGTAGGCCCAACGATAGACAATCGGCAGTTCCTTGCCGAAATTGCCGTGCGCCGGCGGCGTCTCAGGCGTTTGCCATTCGAGCGTCGTTGCCCGCCACGGATTGCTGCCGGCCTCACGGCCATGGCGGATGCTCCAGATCAGGTTGAACAGGAACACCATCTGGGCGAAGCCGACGATGAAGGCCATGATGCTGATGAACGAGTTCAGATGGTGGGCCGATTCCGTCATGATATTCATGTCGGTCAGTTCGGCGTAACGCCGCGGAACGCCCATCAGGCCGAGATAGTGCATGGGGAAGAAGATCAGGTAGGCGCCGAGGAAGGTGATCCAGAAATGGAAGCGGCCGAGTGTCTCGTCCAGCATCCGTCCGGTGACCTTCGGATACCAATGATAGATCGCGCCGAAGATCACCAGGATCGGCGCGACGCCCATGACCATGTGGAAATGTGCGACGACGAACATCGTGTCCGACAGCGGCACGTCGACGACGACGTTGCCGAGGAACAAGCCTGTCAGGCCGCCGTTGACGAAGGTGACGATGAAGGCGAGCGCGAACAGCATCGGTATGGTGAGGTGGATATCGCCGCGCCACAACGTCAGCACCCAGTTATAGACCTTGATCGCGGTCGGCACCGCAATGATCAACGTCGTGGTGGCAAAGAAGAAGCCGAAATAAGGATTCATGCCGCTGACATACATGTGGTGCGCCCAGACCACGAAGCTCAGCGCGCCGATGGCGATGATGGCCCAGACCATCATGCGATAGCCGAAGATGTTCTTGCGCGCATGTGTGCTGATCAGGTCGGACACGATGCCGAAGGCCGGCAGCGCCACGATGTAGACTTCCGGGTGGCCGAAGAACCAGAACAGATGCTGGAACAGGATCGGGCTGCCGCCATTGTGTTGCAGTTGCTCGCCCATCTCGACGATTGCCGGCATGAAGAAGGAAGTGCCGAGCAGGCGGTCGAGCAGCATCATCACACAAGCAACGAACAGTGCCGGGAAGGCCAGAAGCGCCATGACCGTGGCGGTGAAGATGCCCCAGACGGTGAGCGGCAGGCGCATCAAGGTCATGCCGCGGGTGCGGCCTTGCAGCACCGTCACCACGTAATTCAGGCCACCCATGGTAAAGCCGATGATGAACAGGATGAGCGAAGAGAGCATCAGGATGATGCCCCAGTCTTGGCCGCCCGGCGTGCCGGTCATGATTGCCTGCGGCGGGTAGAGCGTCCAGCCGGCGCCTGTCGGCCCGCCCGGCGCGAAGAAGCTCGACACCAGGACCAGCACGGCGAGCAGATAGACCCAATAGCTCAGCATATTGACATAGGGAAAGACCATGTCGCGGGCGCCGACCATCAGCGGAATGAGGTAATTGCCGAAGCCGCCAAGGAAGAGCGCGGTGAGCAAATAGATCACCATAATCATGCCGTGCATGGTGATGAACTGATAGTAGGCCTCCGGAGTGATGAAATCGAACGTGCCGGGGAAGCCGAGCTGCAGGCGCATCAGCCAGGACAGCATCAGCGCGACGAGGCCTATAGCCATGGCCGTCGCCGAATACTGGACTGCTATGACCTTGGCGTCCTGTGAAAAGACGTATTTTGTCCACCAGCTGTGCGGATGGTAGAGCTCCATCTCCGCTACTTCGGCGGGTGGAACGGCATCTGCGGGTGTGACGTCGACCATGGGAGCACCTCCGCGCCCTGTTCAGCGGGCCTCGAGCGTTTCGAGTTTTGCCGCGACGTCCAAACTGGACGCCTTCGTCTTTTCCGACGGTTGGTCCGCCGAGCCCGTTTGCTTGGGCGCGGACAATTGCGCAAAGGTCTGTTGCTGGCCGAGCCAGGCCAGATAGTCCTGCTCGGTATCGACCATGACCACGCCATGCATCAGCGGATGTCCCTGGCCGCACAGCTCGGCGCACAAGACCTGAAAGGTTCCGGTCCGCGTTGGCGTGAACCAGAAATACGTGACCGATCCCGGGATCATATCCATCTTGGCGCGGAATTCCGGGATGTAGAAATCGTGCAGCACGTCGATCGAGCGCAACAGCACCTTGACCGGCTTGCCGACCGGCAGGTGCAGGTCCGCCGCCTCGACCACGACGTCGTCCTGGCCGTTCGGGTCGCCGGCTACGATGCCGAGCGGGTTTTCAGCCGAGACGACGCGGGTGTCGGAGGTGCCGAGCTTGCCGTCCTTGCCGGGCAGGCGGTAGCTCCATTGCCATTGCTGGGCGACAACCTCGATATTGGCGGCCTCGCTGGGAACATTAACGAAGCGGCTCCAGACGAAGAGGCCGGGAACCAGCAAGGCGGTGACACCGGCCGCCGTTGCGATCATCAGCCACGATTCGAGCCGCCTGTTCTCCGGTTGATATGCCGCGCGATTGCCTTCCCGATGCCGGAAGCGGAAGACGCAATAAGCCATAAAGAGCACGACAGCGGCAAAGACGATGCCGGTGATCCAAAAGCTGATGATGATGGTGTTGTCGATGTAGTCCCAGTTCGAGGCGATCGGCGTCCACCACCATGGGCTCAGGAGGTGGAACAGCACCGAGCCCACAACGATCAAAACGAGTACAAGCACAATGGCCATGTCCCGTCCTCCCGGTATTTCACGGGAGCGCGAAGCATGCCGGGGAAATACCAGGTTCCATCATGCTTGATTTCCTGCTGAAATTCCAGAGCCGACTATCTGATGAGGAGACGATGTCCCGGCAATCCCGAAATGCCGGGCAAACGCCTCAGATCAGCAGCAGGCCTTTCATCGAGGCGTTGCCCTTGCGGCCGATGATGATGTGGTCGTGCACGGCGATGCCGAGCGGCTTGGCCGTATCGATGATCTGCTTGGTCATCTCGATGTCGGCGCGGGAAGGTGTGGGGTCCCCAGAAGGATGGTTGTGTACCAGGATGACGGCGCTGGCGGAGAGCTCGAGCGCGCGCTTGACCACCTCGCGCGGATAGACCGGCGTGTGGTCGACGGTGCCGGTCTGCTGCACCTCGTCGGCGATCAGCCCGTTCTTCTTGTCGAGGAACAGGACGCGGAACTGTTCGCGAGCCTCGAAGGCCATGGCGGAGCGGCAATAGTCGAGCAGTTGCGTCCAGTTGGACAGGACTTCACGGCCGCGGATCTCGCCGCGCGCCATGCGCTGTGCCGTCGCGGCGATGACCTTGAGATCGGTCGCGACGACCGGTCCGATGCCTTTGACTTCTTCAAGCAGGGATGCCGGCGCGCCGAGCACTTCGGCCAGCGAGCCGAAGCGGGCGATGAGCGCCTTGGCGATGGGTTTGGTGTCGACGCGCGGGATCAGCCGGAAGAGCAGCAGCTCGAGCAGTTCATAGTCGGGCAGGGCGTCCGGTCCGCCGGCGGCAAAGCGTTCGCGCAGACGGTCGCGATGGCCATGATAGTGCGGTTTCTCGGTAGGTGCCGCCTTCTTTTGCACTGCCTCAGGCGGTTCGATCCAGCCTTCGGAAAAGAATGCCCGCTCGTCCTCGACTTTGCCCATGGTCCGCCCGCTCCCCTCAGGCTTAGGTCGAAGTGCTACGCCGGCAGGCCGGGGCGGTCGAGCTTTTTCGGCGACAGCGTGAAGATCTCGCAGCCTGTGTCGGTAACCCCGATCGTATGCTCATACTGCGCCGACAGCGAGCGGTCGCGCGTGACTGCCGTCCAGCCGTCCGACAGCACCTTCACATGCGGCCGGCCGAGATTGATCATCGGCTCGACGGTAAAGATCATGCCCGGCCGCATCTCGACGCCTTCGTTGACGGTGCCGTAATGCAGGATGTTCGGCGCGTCGTGGAAAAGCTGGCCGACGCCGTGGCCGCAGAAATCGCGGACCACCGAGCAGCGCTCGGCCTCGGCATAGGTCTGGATTGCAGCGCCGATGGCGCCGGTGCGGGCGCCGGGCTTGATCGCGGCTATGCCGCGCATCAGGCACTCATAGGTCACTTCGAGCAGGCGCTCGGCGGCGCGCTTGATCGTGCCCACCGGATACATGCGCGAGGAATCGCCGTGCCAGCCGTCGAGGATGTAGGTGACGTCGATGTTGACGATGTCGCCTTCCTTCAACGGCTTGTTGTCGGGAATGCCGTGGCAGACAACATGGTTGATCGAGGTGCAGGAAGATTTGGTGTAGCCGCGATAATTGAGCGTTGCCGGCAGCGCACCATGGTCCATGCCGAATTCGAAGACGAAGCGGTCGATTGTTTCCGTGGTCACGCCGGGCTTCACGATCGGCACAAGCTCGTCGAGGCAGCGCGCGGTGAGGTCGCAGGCCTTGCGCATGCCGGCGAAGCCATCCTCGCCATAGAGGCGGATCTGGCCGGTATTTCGAAGGGGCGCGGTGGAGGCGTCGAGATAAGTAACCATTTTGTCCGTTTGCCGGCGTGGGCTTCAAAGGAGCCGAATGCGAAAATCTGCTCCAGATTTGGCACCGCAAGCCGCAAGGTTCAAGGACGAAGTGCGGTTGCCGCGTCCATTGCGGCCGTCGCCTGGCCATTTCCATGGTTAGGTCGGTCCTGATGTTCGGAGGAAGGAACGGCGGCGATCGTGCTCGGCGCCATCCTCGCGCTGCCGTCCGCTTACCCGCATGGCCTATGATGTGGAGACCGACCCGGCCAACCAATAGCGGCAAGGGCGTGGAAGAGGGACAAGGGGCTGCGATGGCCCGCAGTAGGGTGGAAACCGGCATTTTGGCAATGCAGCCGGTATCGATACGGACTGACGCCGATCCGCGCACCCGCGAACCGGTTCTTCACCGCACTGAGGTCACATTTGCGAGTCAGAAGGCCGCAAAAGCAACTTTTCACATCGAACGGCGTTGCTCTCGGCTGCGCCAGTTCGGGAGACAGGGAATGGACAGACTGCAATTCGAAGTGCCGGTGCGCATCACGCCCGCGCCCGGCCTGCCGGTCGAGGAAATCTACAGCGTCGAGCAGGCGCTCGATTTCCTGCAGGATTGGCCGAAGCGCCGGCAAGGCAAGGTCTACGAAGCCGCGTTCAATGCCTGCTTCGGGGCGACTGTCGACGTGGCCAGCGCCGAGGAAGCTTGCCGCGCGTTCGCGGCCTTCTGCCGCGTCAGCGGATTGCTGGCGAGAGACGCGATGTTTCCCGGAAAGCGTGGCAGCGGGGCAGGGGCGTATCGCGAGGCGCGAGCGTAGATTTCGATCGGTTCAGCCGCCGAACGACACGCCCCGATAGCGCATTCCCACCTGCACGCCGCGCACGATCACGCGTGACAGGATTTCCATATCCAGCGGCATTTGCGGACGCCACACGTCGAGCAGGAGAGCGACGCGGGGCTGATCCGAGTTGTTCATCACTTCGTGCTCGAAAGTATCGTCCCACAGCAAGCATTCGCCGTCGGCGATGCGCCTTTCCTCATGATTGATCGTCATGATCGTTGCCGGACGGCCGTCCGGCTGCTTGGGGATGACCAGGCCGAGATGGAACCGCATGATGCCGCGAAAGGGTCCGCGATGCGGAGGGATGTGCTTGCGCGGGGCGAGGAACGAGACGGCGGCCGATTTGACCTCGGGGCACTCGGTGAGCAGTCGGTTGAGCACCGGCATCCTTGCGAGGTTCGCCGGGATCGCCATGTCATAGGCCTTGAGCACGAACATGCGCCAGTCGAGACCGTCATTGGCCGAGATATTGGCCTGTTCCGGCATAATGTCGTGGAAGCGCGGCGCGTTGTTCAGCTTCGCCGCCAGCGCCTCATCGCGGATATCGCGCCAGGCGGCGTTGAACTTCGCGGCATTGGGAAAATGCGTGCCGGCATCAAGAATGGCCGGTGCATCTATGCGTTTTTCGTAGATACGGCGGACCAGATTGGTTCCGAGATCGTAGGCGCCTGACATCTCAATACCTCAACGACGCTGTTATATAGTGGGATATTGCTTACGGCCATCGCTCACGGAGATTTGCTCGGGCCGTCAACACGGAGATGGACATCGTAGGCCGCCACGCCAAACCGAAGCGATGTCGGCCTCGCTCGCTGCATCGTGACAGCGCGACCGTTGCGGAACTGCGTCACAAGATGCGGATTTGGCGACACGATGTTTTGCCAGGACGCCACCATGCCCGTAGGCAAGATTTTGCCTTGCGCGGCAGCCATGCTCACTGCTGCTTCAAATTTCGCGCACCCGGTCCCGACACGCGCAAGATGACGTGTGAACAGACGCAGGCACTGATCCAGAGCCAGCACGGTGCGGTGCTGAGCACCGGACCGAATACCTATGATCGTTATGTCCGCCAATTCGGCAATGAGTGCGACGCGCCTTACGTGCCGATGGTCGACTATGTCCCGACCAGCGACGGCCGGTGCATGGTTTACCGGTGCGAAGAGCCGGCCCCAATGGTTCCGGATTGACCGGAGGCCTGTGACGCTCTCCCGGCTTTTCACGGGAGCCTCAGACACTGGCCGATGCGGCTTACTTGACCTTTTGAATCTCCGGTTGAATCTCCGGGCTCGGCGTCTGATCAGTTGCCGGGGCCGGCGTGCAATCCGGGCCCTTGCAGTCCAGCACGGGATCGTCGGCCGGAGGAAGACAATTTTGCCCCTGGCAATGGACTGCTGGCGGCTGCGGCGTTGCTTGGCTATTCGGCTGGGCAGGCTGATCGTCTGCGTGAACGGGCGGCACGCCTGCCAGGCTGGTCATTGCCGCGCATAAGAGCGCTGTCCGAAGCATCTTCATTCCCGCCTCCACGGCTGAGAGCGGAGGGAATTTTACACTTTCGGGTCGAGGACGGCTCCTGTCGTCCGCGAACGGCGTTAACAGCGCGTTTCCGGTTGCGTCCTGTCTTGTTACCGGCAAGATACGATACGACACTGGCCCGCCATTCAGGCCGGGCGTGGTTCATGGGCGCTGCTGCCGGCTTCGCCGGCGCTCAGTTGCGAGAGCAGCTCCAGAACCATTTCCCGCAGCCAGCGGTGTGTGGGATCGGTTGTGTTGCGTTTGTGCCAGACGATGCAGATGAGGGCAGGATCGATCGGCATGGGCGGACTGTAGATCGCCAGCCCCAAGCGAGATGCTACCTTGCGCGCGAGCTGTTCCGGAACGAGCGCGACCAGGTCGCTTCCCGCCACTGCGTTACAGACGCCGCCGAACACCGGCATTGTCATGGCCACCCGCCGTTCGCGCCCCATCCGGGCCAGCGCCGCGTCGCCCATGGCCTTGAGCTTGCCCTCGGGCGAGAAGACGACGTGGCCGAGGTCGCAGAAAAGGTCGATCGGAATGACGTCTCCGGGGCTCACCTTCGCCCGCTCGAGCCTTGGGTGCCCGGCGCGGGCGATCGTCACGAATGTCGACCGGAAGGCAGGAAGATAGTCGATCCAGCTGGGGAAATCGACCCTGGGAACGAGGGCAAGGTCGATGCCATGCTTTTCGAGCGTGCCGACATAGTCGTCGGGCACAAGATCCACCAGTTGGACCAATATCTTGGGAGCGTGGCGTGAGATTGCATTGGCCAGGGCAGGCATCAGCATCTCGGCAAAGAAATCCGAACCTGCGATCTTGAAGCTTTGCTCGGCTTCGGCCGGATTGAAGCTGCCAGGCCCGCCAAGCAGCGCCGACAATTCGTCGAGGATGCGGCGAAGCGGAAGCTCGAGGTTGCGGGCGTATTGTGTCGGCACGATGTGCTGTCCCTGGCGCACGAACAGCGGATCGCCGAGAAAATTCCGAAGTCGTCCCAGGCTGGCCGATATCGCCGGTTGCGACAGGCCGATGCGTTCTCCGGCCTTTACGGTCGATTGCTCGCGCAACAGCGCGTCGAGCACCCGCAGGAGATTGAGGTCGAAGCTCGATAAATTCATTCGCCGAATATATTTTATAATAGCTATCGATTTCAATTATGAAATCGGTTCTGGCAATTTCCCTGCATTGAAAATGGCGTCGGATCATGGGAGGTTTCGGTGGCCGTTGCTTCAGTACCCTACAGCGTCCAGTGGCTTGGCACGTCCTACCGGATTTGCCTTACGGCGGAGCAAACGGCCTCGCGGCTCGGAATGTTCGAAAGCCTCGATCAGCCCGGTTATGGTCCTCCGCGCCACATCCACAATAGCGAGGACGAGACCTTCCAGATCCAGTCCGGCGAAGTAGAGTTCTGGATGAACGGTCAAACGCGCATCGTCGGCCCGGGCGGTGTCGTGCACGTTGCGCGCGGAATCGAGCATGCATTCCGGGTGATTGGCGATCGACCCGCCAGAATGCTCACCGTCATGACGCCCGGCGGCTTCGAAGGCTTCTTCGCGGAGATGGCGAAACACAGGTGCCGAATTCCCGACGACATGGATCAGATCGCGGCCATTGGGGCGCGTTTCGGTCTGACCTTCACAGGCCCGCCCCTGGGCGCAGCCTGAAACGGCAAGAGGACGGACCGCCTTCGGGTCCTTCATCGAGACCGAAGCGTCGACCGGAAACAACTGAAGAAACTGGTACGCCCAAGGGGAATCGAACCCCTGTTACCGCCGTGAAAGGGCGGTGTCCTAACCGCTAGACGATGGGCGCGCTCAGACGAAGCGGCTTATAATTGCGTTGTTGGCAACCGGCAACCCATCTGCAGCCACATGAGGCAACTTTTTTCAAAGGCGGCGAAAGCTGCGTTGCAGCGAGGCAGGACGTGGTTTCGACCGGCACATGATCGCGTACCTTGGAGATTGGCTGCAACGCTTCTCGCGGTCGTCATTCTATGGCGGAGCAAGGAGCGAAGCGACGCGCGCAGACCATAGAATCCATTCCGTGAGGCTGACGTGCCGCAACGGTGCAGAATCTGCGCCGCTGCACTCTGCGGTCAAGGTCACGGAATGGATCCTCGGGTCTTCGCGTCCGCTGCGCTCCCGCTCCGCCCGTGGATGACAAAGTGCGAAGGGCTTCGGCTAATCGCCGACGTCTGTGGTAGCGTATTGAAACTAACGTCGGCATTGGCGGCGATCGGCTCGCAACCGATCAAACCTGCTATGCCCACGAGACCAAGCGGAACGTATCAGCCGTCCTCGCCGCCGCCGCTGCGCCTGCGGCAGCGCCAGTTCCAGTCGCGCTCGGGGCCGACGTCGATATGGACGGATTCGGTGTGGCAGTAGGTGCCGACGCCGCCGCGGCCGGGCATCGAGCGGACGTAGCTCGCCAGTTCCCATTTCGACACGCCGGGCAATTGGATGTCGGCGGCGGCGCAATACATGTGCAGCGAGTTCTTGGCGCCGTTGGCGCGGCGGTTGCGCGAGGGATCGCGATAGCCGGAGGTGACGATCATCTTGCGGCCGAAATGGCCCTCGATCGTCTTCAGCACCCGCACCAGCGACGGCTTGAGGCAGGCGACGTCGACGCTTTCGTTCTGCTTCAAAAGGCCGTTGGGCGCGAGCCTGGCCAAGCCGGCGGCCGACGCCACCTGGTAGGAACCGCCGCCGCCCTCGTCCTCGTTGAGGTCGACGTCGCTCTCGTCGTCGATGCCGGATTTGCGCTTGATCTCGAACAGCGCCGTCTGGCGCACGCCGGGAAGAGCGTCGGCGCCCGTGATGTGATTGCTCGGGTTGTCGAGCGAGGCCAGTTGCACCGGCTTCTCGGCCGGGGTCGCCGAGGCCAGCGTCACGATCGGCTTGGCCGGCGGCGGCGTGGCCTTGGCCTGCTCGGCGGGCTGGTCGCCGGAGCGCACATTGTTGATCAGGGGGGCGGGCGCGGCCGAAGCCGGCGTGGTGCTGAACAGCGAGGCGAACAGGCTTTTCTTCGGCGCGGCGATCTGCGGCTGCACCGGCTCGGCCGCGGTCACATAGACGCCGTTGCTCATGGCCTGCGTGGTCGCCTGCGCCTTCGACGCGACGGTGGCGGCATCGCCGGCGGCGACCTGCTTGGCGACGCCTAGTGTCTGTTCCGCCGTTTGCGCCTGCTGAACCAGCGGTTGCGGCGTGCTCCCGGCAATGGCCTGGGCGCCGGCAGGGATGACGATGGGGAAGGTGCCGTCCGGCCGCGTCTCCGGCACGTAGGCGACCTTCTCGGGCAAAGGCGCATCGCCCTCGCTCATCACGGTCGACGTCGCTTCGGCCGGCGCCGATGCCTGCAGGGACGAATCGGCCGAAGTCGCGGTCTTGGCGCTGGATGTCGCGCTCATTTCGCCGGCGGTTAAATTGTAGGCGGGCGAAACGACCGACATCGTCGGGTCGCCGGTCGATGTGCAGGAGGCCAGAAGCACGGAGAAAAGCGCTGCCGCAATGCTGCAGCTTCCCCTTCGTGCAAGACGCCAACCTGCTGGTTTCAAAACAAATTCCCCCTCGATATCCGGTCGGTTCGTCATCGCCGCGCCACTCCAGTTCCGCGCCGCGATAACCCTCCTGTTCCCAACCGGAAACGGGACGTGTGTCGAATCTGCAAGCCTCGGAATTATTCTGCGTCGGAAGGTGATTTGAGGCCGCCGAACGATTGACGCCACCATTTCGCCCTGTTTTGGCGGCCCGTCAACTCACCACACATTACAGCCCGTTACACACGCACCTTGACATAGGTGCCCGGCGCATCTCCCAAGGTTTTCATACGCTTGCCGGGTTTGCGGGCGGGTACGCGGATGTCGTCCTGGGCCTCGATCCAGTGTTGCCAGTGCGTCCACCAGGAACCAGGATGCTCGTGCGCCGCGGCAAGCCACGCGTTGAAATCGCCTACCGGCTTGCCGCTGGTCCAGTACTGATATTTCCTGGCGGCAGGTGGGTTGACGACGCCGGCGATGTGACCGGATCCCGCCATGACATACTCGACGTCGCCGCCGAAAAACTGCGATCCCAGGAACACCGAAAGCGCCGGCGCGATGTGGTCTTCCTTCGTGGCCAGGTTGTAGACGGGGATGGTGATGTCGGCCAGAGAGACCGTGCGCCCGGCAAGCTCCATCGTGCCGCGCGAGAGATTGTTCTCGAGATAGCAATTGCGCAGGTAGAACGAGTGGTTGGCCGCCGCCATGCGCGTGGAATCGGAATTCCAGTAGAGCAGGTCGAAGGGCAGGGGCTCCTTGCCGCGCATGTAGTTGTTGACGACATAAGGCCAGACCAGGTCGCCCGAGCGCAGCATGTTGAAGGCGGTGGCCATCTTGGTGCCGTCGAGATAGCCCTTCTCGTTCATCGAGCGCTCGACAGCGGCGACCTGGTCCTCGTCGACGAACACCTTGAGATCGCCGGCATAGGTGAAGTCGACCTGGGTGGCGAAGAAGGTGGCCGATCTGATGCGATGGTCGCCCTCCTGCGCCAGCAGCGCCAGCGCCGCGCCAAGCAGCGTGCCGCCGACGCAGTAGCCGATGGCGTTGACGTCTCTTTCGCCGGTCGCCTTCTCCACCATGTCGAGGCCGAATTGCAGGCCTTCGCGGATATAGGCCTCCCAGCCCTTGGCGCCATGACGCTCGTCCGGATTGATCCAGGAGATGACGAAGACGGTGTGACCCTGCTCGATCGCCCAGCGGATGAAGGACTTTTGCGGGTTGAGGTCGAGAATATAGAATTTGTTGATCCATGGCGGGCAGATCAGCAGCGGCCGTTTCAGCACCGTCTCGGTCACCGGGTCGTATTGGATGATCTCGGCGACATCGCTGCGGCCGATGACCTTGCCGGGCGTGGTGGCGATGTTCTTGCCGATCTCGAAGGGCGTGTAGTCGGCCTGGCGCAGCTTCAGGTCGCCGCGGCCCGCGGTGATGTCCTCGGCCAGCATCTTCATGCCGCGCACCAGGTTCTCGCCGTTCGAGGCCATGGTCTCGCGGAACAGCTCGGGATTGGTCAGGATGAAGTTCGACGGCGCGATCGCGTTCGACACCTGCTTGACGTAGAAGCCCGCCTTGTGGCGGGTGTGCTCGTCCAGGCCCTCGGCATGCTCGACAAGCTCGTTCGCCCAGCGCGAGGTGACGAGATAGGCCTGCTTGAGGAAGTCGAAGAATGCATTGCGGCCCCATTCGGGGTCCTGGAAGCGCTTGTCGCCGCGCTCGGGCTGGACCGCGTCCTGCGGCGCTTCGGCGTTCGGATTGACCTTCTGGATGGCGTTCGCCCAGACGGTCATATAGCCGGCAAACAGCCGCGTCTGCGCTTCGAGCGCGCGTTGCGGGTCGCCCAGCCAGTATTCCGAAAGCTTTGAGAAGGTCTTGACCATGTCGACGACGGGTTCGGCGACATGGTCGCGCACTTCGCCTTTCTCGCGCGGTTCGGCCCAGGCGGAAGCCGCCTTGCCGGCCTGCTCGACCATGCGCGCCATGTTCAGGGCGAAGCGCTCGGGATCCCTCACCAGATATTGCTCGATGGCCGAAGGTCCGCCATTTTCCGCTTTGTCCGAATCGTCAGGTTTGGACATGGTTCGCGGGGTTCCTCCCGGAGCGTTTTCTTGACATATTACCATGGGACATCTGACCGGGTCCAATTCGCTCTAACCCGGCTGCCAGGAAAACAATATGACGATTAATGTCGGCGGGACTTTTTTTCTCAAGCCGGGTTCGATTTGCCGCATGGCGCTGATGGCGGGGCTGGTCGGCATGCTGCTGCCCGCTGCCGGGTGCACCAGCACCAGCACGAACAATGCGCCGACGGCGTTGACCGAAGGTCCGAGGGACACCGGTTCCTATCCGAACCTCAACATCCCGCCGCAGGTGGCCGCCAAGCAGCTCACCAAGGAGGAGACCGCGGCGAACCTCGCCCAGCTCAAGGCCGAGGAACAGACGCAGATTGCCAAGGGCAGCGGCGTCAAGGCGCCGGCGAATTCGGCCGCGCTCAACACTTTGGCCAAGACGCATGGCGCCGACACGCTGAAGCAGATCGAGGGCAAATGCGACCCCGCCCTCGACCCTAGCTGCAATTAGGTCTATATCGCGCGCCGAAACTCTGATGGTCTGGAACTGAAATGGAAGAATTTCACAAGGTCCGCCGGCTTCCGCCTTACGTGTTCGAGCAGGTCAACCGGCTGAAGGCCAGCGCCCGTTCGCGTGGCGCCGACATCATCGACCTTGGCATGGGCAATCCGGACCTGCCGACGCCGAAAGCCATCGTCGACAAATTGTGCGAAGTGGTGCGCGATCCGCGCACGCATCGCTACTCCGCCTCGCGCGGCATTCCGGGCCTGCGGCGCGCCCAGGCGAATTATTATCAGCGCCGCTTCGGCGTGAAGCTCAATCCCGACACGCAGGTGGTGGCGACGCTGGGCTCGAAGGAGGGCTTCGCAAACATGGCGCAGGCGATCACCGCGCCCGGCGACGTGATCCTGTGCCCCAATCCGACCTATCCGATCCACGCCTTCGGCTTCATCATGTCGGGCGGGGTGATCCGCTCGCTGCAGGTTGAGCCCGATGACGGTTTCATCCCTGCGGTCGAGCGCGGCATCCGCCATTCGATCCCGAAGCCGCTGGCGCTGATCCTCAATTATCCGTCGAATCCGACGGCGCTTGTCGCCTCGCTCGATTTCTACAAGGACGTGGTGGCCTTCGCGAAAAAGAACGACATCATCATCCTGTCGGATCTCGCCTA
This sequence comes from Mesorhizobium sp. B1-1-5, assembly GCF_006443065.1. Lineage (NCBI taxonomy): Bacteria > Pseudomonadati > Pseudomonadota > Alphaproteobacteria > Hyphomicrobiales > Phyllobacteriaceae > Mesorhizobium > Mesorhizobium sp. B1-1-5. The sequence goes on from NZ_VFWS01000038.1 coordinate 38,174, forward strand.
TTCGGAAATCTATTTCGACGGCAATCCGCCGCCGTCGGTGCTGCAGGTGCCGGGCGCGATGGATGTCTGCGTCGAGTTCACCTCGATGTCGAAGACCTTTTCCATGCCCGGGTGGCGCATGGGCTTCGCGGTCGGCAACGAGCGGCTGATTTCGGCGCTGACGCGGGTGAAATCCTACCTCGACTACGGCGCGTTCACACCGATCCAGGTTGCGGCGGCGCATGCGCTGAACGGCGACGGCGCCGACATCGAGGAGGTGCGCGAGGTCTACCACAAGCGGCGCGACGTGATGGTCGATTCCTTCGGGCGCGCCGGCTGGACCATTCCCGCGCCGGCGGCCTCGATGTTCGCCTGGGCGCCGATTCCGGAACCGTTCCGCCATCTCGGTTCGCTGGAATTCTCCAAGCTGCTCATCGAGCATGCGGATGTCGCGGTGGCGCCAGGCGTCGGCTTCGGCGAGCATGGCGACGATTATGTGCGCCTGGCGCTGGTCGAGAACGAGCACCGGATCCGCCAGGCCGCGCGCAACATCAAGAAGTTCCTCGCGACCACCGCCAAGCAGCCCAACAATGTGGTGCCTTTAGCCGCTCATCGTTGAGTTGCCTGATATTTTTTGCACCTGACATTTTTTGCAAGTTGAGGGGGCCTCTCCGGACATGGCTGAAGCATTGCGTGTTGGAATTGCCGGCCTTGGCACGGTGGGCGCCTCGGTGGCGCGCGTGCTGCGCGACAAGGCGGCCGAGCTTACCCGGCAGTGCGGTCGCGACATCGTTGTGACCGCCGTTTCGGCCCGCGATCCGAAACGCGACCGCGGTATCGATCTCAGCGTCGCGAAATGGTTCGACGATCCGGTCAAGCTGGCCGAGAAGGCCGATATCGACGTCTTCGTCGAGCTGATCGGCGGCGACGAGGGGCCGGCACGTCTGTCGGTGAAGGCGGCGCTCGAGGCGGGAAGGCATGTCGTCACCGCCAACAAGGCGCTGCTTGCCAAGCATGGCGTGGCGCTTGCCGAGATCGCCGAGAAGAAGGGTGTGCTGCTCAACTACGAGGCGGCAGTGGCCGGCGGCATCCCGGTTATCAAGACGATGCGCGAGGCGATGGCGGGCAACGCGGTGACCCGTGTCTTCGGCATCCTCAACGGCACCTGCAACTACATCCTGACCCGCATGGAGGCGGAGGGCATCTCCTTCGACGCCTGCCTGAAGGATGCGCAGCGGCTGGGCTACGCCGAGGCCGATCCGACCTTCGACATCGAAGGCCACGACACGGCGCACAAGCTGTCGATCCTGACCAGCCTTGCCTTCGGCACCAGGATCGCTGCCGGCGACATCTACATGGAAGGCATCTCCAACATCACCCAGGCCGACATCCGCGCGGCGGGCGATCTCGGCTACCGCATCAAGCTGCTCGGCGTCGCGCAGCGCACCGACAGCGGCATAGAGCAGCGCGTCCACCCGACCATGGTGCCGACGGCGTCGGTGATCGCGCAGGTGCATGGCGTCACCAACGCGGTGGCGATCGAGACCGATATCCTTGGCGAGCTCCTGCTTTCCGGTCCGGGCGCGGGCGGCAATGCGACCGCTTCGGCGGTCGTCGGCGACATCGCCGACATCGCCAAGAGCCGGCCGGGCTTCCAGCATGGCCCGGTCTTCGGCTGGCCGGCGAAGGAACTGAAGCCTTACAAAAAGGCGCAGATGCGCAGCCATGCTGGCGGCTATTTCATCCGGCTGACCGTGCATGACCGCACGGGCGTGTTCGCGGCCATTGCCAAACGCATGGCCGACAACGACATCTCGCTGGAATCGATCGTTCAACAGGCTGCCGGCGCGGAGACGCAGGCGCAGAAGACGGTGATCCTCGTCACGCATGAGACGACGGAAGCGGCGGTGCGCAAGGCCGTCGAAGGCATCACCAAGGACGGCCATCTGACCGACAAGCCGCAAGTGATCCGCATCGAGCGGGCGGAATAAGCCAAGTCCGGTTCCGCCTTCAATCGATTGATTTTGCTGTCATTTCAAAAATTGACGGGGCAGGTCTTGCCGTTGTCATGGAGCTTTGCCAGAAGAAGCGCACCTCTGGCGGGAGGTTGAGTTTCACGAGGAATTCCTGTCCATGAACATAGCCCAGGACATCGCCGCCGGTCTCGACCGGATCCTTACGATGGAAGTCGTGCGTGTGACCGAACGCGCGGCGGTCGCGGCGGCAAGGCTGCGCGGGCGCGGCGACGAGAAGGCTGCCGATCAGGTGGCGGTCGACGCCATGCGCCAGGAGCTCAACCGGCTGGCCATCAAAGGCACAGTGGTGATCGGCGAGGGCGAGCGCGACGAGGCGCCGATGCTCTATATCGGCGAGGAGGTCGGCACCGGCAAAGGTCCGGCCGTCGACATCGCGCTCGATCCGCTCGAGGGCACGACGATCTGCGCCAAGAACCTGCCCAATGCGCTGGCCGTCATCGCGATCGCGGAAAAGGGCAGCCTGCTGTTCGCGCCCGACGTCTACATGGACAAGATCGCCATCGGCCCCGGCTATCCCGAAGGTCTGATCGACATCGATGCCTCGCCGGCGGAAAACCTCGCCAATCTGGCCAAAGCCAAGGGCGTGGCCGTCTCCGATATCACGGCCTGCATCCTCGACCGGCCGCGTCACGCCAAGCTGATCGACGCCGTGCGCGCCACGGGTGCCGCGATCCGGCTGATCGGCGATGGCGATGTCGCGGGCGTCATCCACACCACCGATCCGGACGAGACCGGCATCGACATCTATCTCGGCACCGGCGGCGCGCCGGAGGGCGTGCTGGCGGCGGCCGCGCTGCGCTGCACCGGCGGACAGATGCAGGGCCGGCTGATCCTCGACACGCCGGAGAAGGTGGCGCGCGCGCAGAAGATGGGCATTTCCGACCCGAAGCGGATCTACCGCGCCCAAGACATGGCGCGTGGCGACGTGCTGTTCGCGGCGACCGGCGTCACCGACGGCAATTTGCTCGACGGGGTGAAGTTCGGCCGCACCTTCATCACCACGCACACTATCGTGCTGCGGTCGTCCTCGCGCACCGTGCGCGAGATCAAGGCGCGTCACCAGGATCTGGATAAGTTCTGATTTGGCTTCGTCCGGGCGCTTTGCCGCAATTCGAGGAAAAACGTTCCACACCTTTCCCCGCATTGCCCGCTTGCCCGCAATTGCTCCGGCCGTCGCATATTGATATCTGCGCAATGATGATGTGCAGACGGCGCGTCGCATGACGGGCGAGAAACGGTTCTTCCTCGATGTCAGGCAGTCGGCGACCGGTGTTTCGTGGGAACACCGGCTGACCGAGCGCCAGGACATGGCCGCCTTGGCCATGGCGCAGGGCCATGGCGTGCCCGACATCGTGGCGCGGGTGCTTGCCGGCCGCGGCGTCAGCGTGGAACAGACCGCGCGCTTCCTCGATCCCACCATTCGCGAGCTTCTGCCGAATCCAGCATCGCTGACCGATATGGAAAAAGCGGCGGCGAGGCTGGCCGATGCGGTCGTCGCTCACGAAAAAGTGGCGATCTTCGGCGATTACGATGTCGACGGCGCGGCCTCGTCTGCGCTGTTAAAACGCTTTCTTACGCATTTTTCCGTACCGTCCGAAATCTATATCCCGGACCGCATCTTCGAAGGCTACGGGCCCAATCCGGAAGCGATGCGGGACTTGATCTCGCGCGGCGCGAAGCTGATCGTCACCGTCGACTGCGGCACCAACAGCGCGACCTCGATCGACGCGGCCAGGCAAGCCGGCGCCGATGTCGTGGTGCTCGATCATCACCAGGTCGGCGGTCCGTTGCCGGCGGCGGAGGCCGTGGTCAATCCCAATCGCGAGGACGACCTGTCGGGGCAGGGACATCTGTGCGCCGCCGGCGTCGTCTTCCTGTGCCTGGTGCAGACGGCCAAAGTGCTGCGCGCGAGGCTACCGGACGCCGCGCCGGTCGATCTGCTTTCGATGCTCGATCTGGTGGCGCTAGCGACGGTCTGCGACGTGGTGCCGCTCACCGGCGTCAACCGCGCCTTCGTGGTCAAGGGGCTGCAGGTGTTGCGCCAACAGAAGAATGAGGGGCTGGCGGCGCTGGCGCGGGTCTCGCGCATCGGCGAGCCGATCAACACCTTCCATCTGTCATTCCTGATCGGCCCTCGTATCAATGCCGGCGGCCGCATCGGCGATGCCGCGCTCGGCAGCCGGCTTCTGGCCACCGACGATCCTGTCGAGGCGGCAGGCATTGCCGAGACGCTGGACCGGCTGAATCAGGAACGCCAGCAGATGGAGCAGGAGATGCTGGCGCAGGCGCGGGCTGAGGCCGATGCCGAGCTTGCCGGCGGCAACGGCCCGGCAGTCATCGTCACCGCCAGCAACAGCTGGCATCCCGGCATCGTCGGACTGATCGCCTCGCGGCTCAAGGATCATGCGCGCCGGCCGGCTTTTGCCATCGCCTTCAACTCGACCGGCATCGGCACGGGCTCCGGCCGTTCGGTGACCGGCTTCGACCTCGGCCGGCTGGTGCGCGAGGCGGCCGAGGCGGGGCTGATCGTCAAGGGCGGCGGCCACGCGATGGCCGCCGGCATCACCGTCGAGCGCGCCAAGCTCGGCGAACTGCGCGCCTTCTTCGAGGAGCGCGCCGCGGCCGACGTGTTCCGGCTGCAGAACGAGGAAAGCCTGGCGATCGACGGCGCCTTGGCCGCCGAGGGCGCCACGATCGCGCTGCTCGACGCGCTGGAGAAAGCCGGGCCGTTCGGGGCCGGGCACATCGCACCGGTGTTCGTGCTGCCGCGCCATCGGCTGGCCGACGCGCGCGCGATCGGCACCAACCACATTCGGGTGGACCTCCAGTCGCAAAGCGGCGGCAATATTCAGGCCATTGCATTTCGCGCCGTCGACACGGCTCTCGGCGAATTCCTGTTTAAAAACAGGGGCAGGACCGTGCATATCGCCGGTTCGTTATCGGGCAACTACTGGAACGGCAACCGCATGGTGCAGTTCCGCATCAGTGATGCAGCCCTGGCTTAACGACGCAGCAGTACCTTAACGCAGACGTTTTGACCGGTTGGTTAATGTGCGTTGGCAAAGCCCATGCCTTGGCGATTGGCCGAGACGCCCATCGCGGTCGTCATCCACGGGCGGAGCAAGGAGCGAAGCGACGCGCGCAGACCC
>NZ_VFWS01000380.1:0-1413 GCF_006443065.1 Mesorhizobium sp. B1-1-5
CGCATGGGCCCCGTTCGCAATCACGGCACGCGAATTGAATCGCGGCCGACGCAGCCTAGCCGGCCGGCCTGCGCTTGCGCCGGTTGGCGAGCCAGACGGCGAGAATGCCGCCGGCAATGGCGCCGACCACCAGCCCGGCCAGGCCGATGAATGCGGCGAAGTAGCCGCACGCACCCTCGAAGCAACTCACGTCGGTGACATCGGCGATGAGCGAACCGGCCAGGAAACCGCCCACCGCGCCGACGACCGCGCCGAGGATGATGCCGAGCAGCGCGGCGACAATGGAAACGAAGACCGACGGCGCTTCGGCTCGCGGCTTGGCATAAACGGTCTCGGCGCCGGAGCCGCGGCGCAACAGGTAGATGCAAAGCAGGCCGATGGCGATCTCGGCGGCGGTGATGGCCAGGCTTCTGGCGGAGAAGACGAAGCCCGGCACGGCAAGTGCGTAAGCGTGACTTGCCAGCAGCCATATGATCGTGGCGGCCTGCCAGATGGTGAAGTGGCTGGGGAAGCGCGCCGAACGGCCGAAGGCGAGGCCGAGCAGGTAAAGTCCCCATAGGATGGTGATGACGTCGGCGACGAGCCCGCTGAAGAGGAAATAGAAAACGGCGTCCGGCAGGCCTGAACTCCCCACCAGCCACAAGGCCGACGCCAGCCAATAGACCGACAGGGCCATAACGCTAACCAGCCAGCCCACCGGGACATAGGAAAGTCCGCTGTCCAGATGTCGGGCCGGGATCTTTCCCTCGGCCGGTGGCTGTCCGTTGTCCGGCCTACCGCCCGGAATTCCGCTGCTTGACGTCATGTTGCGACGATGCCCCCCGCAAAGCCTTTCGGACACTCGACAGGCCGCTCGGGACGAAGTCAAGCGCGGCTGGCCTCGCAGCCTTGCCCGTGCACATCATCAAGCAGCGATTGAAGTGGCGGGACTCCAAACGGACGTGCCGGCGGCCCCCATGAACGCCGTGTGGCCGGCAAAGCGAATTGACCGCCGTTATGGCTTGGCATTCGGCGCCGGATCGACTAGATGAGCCCCGCGCCTGTTGCTTCGACGGCTCAGGTGCGGGCAGGGCGTCCGCTGGTTGGCGGCGCCCGGTGCGGGCAGTTCCGCACGCATCCCCAAAGGGAGAGCATCTCCCCAACCCGCGCGGCGAAACCGGCCGACGCGAAAGGCAAGGACGGAGAGGTGGCCGAGTGGTTGAAGGCGCACGCCTGGAAAGTGTGTTTACGGGAAACCGTAACGCGGGTTCGAATCCCGCTCTCTCCGCCATCCTGCTTCGCTCTTCGAGCTTCGCAGGATTGGCTCAATCGACGACGCGAAGCAGGATGCCCTCCGAAGCTTCAGCGTAGGAGGGCAGGGTCATCAACCTTGCCGACCGGCTTGCACGATTAAAAAAGCAGCTGTCCGCACAC
>NZ_VFWS01000381.1:0-1410 GCF_006443065.1 Mesorhizobium sp. B1-1-5
AACCAGCACGGTCCGGACGCGTTCCGCTTCTACACCAAGACCAAGACGGTCACCTCGCGCTGGCCGTCCGGCATCAAGGACGGGGCCGAGTTCGTCATCCCGACGATGAACTAGCCGGACGCTTGTCTGCTTGCGCGTCCTCGCCTTCGGCTGCGGGGCGCGCGGGCCGGCATCAAGGACGGGGCCGATTTCGTCATCCCGACGATGAACTAGCCGGTCGCTTGTCCGATAGCGCGTCCTCGCCTTCGGCTGCGGGCGCGCGGGCCGGCATCAAGGACGGGGCCGAGTTCGTCATCCCGACGATGAACTAGCCGGACGCTTGTCCGCTTGCGCGTCCTCGCCTTCGGCTGCGGCCGCGCGGGCCGGCAGGACCACCCAAAAATCTACGGCCCGAGTCCCCTGGCGGGCCGTTTATTTTGCAAACGCTAATGTGATGGAACCGGCGAGGGCGCCAGGACTTAGAGCTACGATCCTGCCCTGGAGGAGGCATGGCAGGCAACCAGAGCGCCGACGGCTGACCGTTAGCATCGCATCGTCGGGCGCAAGGAGGTGTCCGATGGCACAACGTCTTATGTCCATGCTGCTATGCGCCGCGGCGGCGCTATCGATAGGGCCGGCGAATGCAGCCGGGCAATGTGCGGCACGCGCCGACATCGTCAAGGCGCTCGGCGAGAATTTCCACGAAAGCGAGGCCGGGCGTGGTCTGATCAATCCCAACGTGGTGCTTGAGGTGTTCGTTTCCGAACAGGGCAGTTGGACCGTCCTCGCCTCCGACACCAAGGGCCAGAGTTGCATCCTGTCCGTGGGCGAGGGCTGGGACAGCCCGACGATCAAGGCGGCCTTGCCAGGAGCCTGAGGCGCATCGCGTCTAAGCGGTTCAGGCGACGCGTAGGCTTGGGCATGCACTGTCCTGAACCGGGGTCGGTGTCTGGCGGTACGCTTCAACGTGTGGCGGCCGCCTCGGCATGGGCGCGCAGCAATGCCATCAGCCGCTTGGCATCCTTCGCGGCGGCTTCCTCGTCACCGTCGACAATCGAGCGGATCAGCGCGACGTGATGCTCGGCCGATTCCGCCAGGCCGGTATCGGCCTTGTAGCGGAACCAGAAGCGGCGGCTGTGGGTCTGCAGCGGGGCAGCCAGCCTGGCCGCGAACGGGTTGTCGGCAGCCCGCGCCAGCGCCTCGTCCAGCGTCTTGTCGGCCTGGATGAAGGCAAGCACGTTGCCGGAGATGACAGCCTTCTGCATGGCAAGCGCGGCATCGTGGAAGAGGTCGGCTGCGTCGCGGGTGACGAAGCGCGCCGCGGAGCGGGCCAGCACCACCTCGACGCCGCGGCGCGCGTCGAGGACGCGCAGCCAGTCGCCGGGGTGCAGCGGCGCGATGGCGATGCCTGCGCGCGGCCGCACGTCGAGC
>NZ_VFWS01000382.1:0-1405 GCF_006443065.1 Mesorhizobium sp. B1-1-5
GGGCATGGCCACCATTTCGGACAGGCCCGGCTCCAGGATCGCCAGTTGTTCGACCGTGACGCGATGGCTGTCGATGATCGGCGACCACATGGCCCTGCACACTTCCTCGCCAAGCGCATAGTGCTCTTCCGGACCTTGCATCAGGGCACAGACGATCGATTGCCTGGCGATGCCGCCATGGTAATCGCGACGCGCGGCCCATTCCGTCTCTTCGCCGAACAGCGGCGGATGGCAGGGATGGCCGACGAAATAGGTGAGATCCGGCCGATCCGCGGGCAAGTCGCTGGCATAGGGCGCTGCCGCATCCAGAATGAGGATCATGGTGCCCGCGGCAAGCATCGGCGAGATCTGCCGCGCCACCTGGCCGATGATATTGTCCGGCAGGGCCATTACCACCACCTTGGCGCCGGGAATGCCCTCGTCCATGGCGACGGCGCCGATATCGGCCTCTCCCAGCCGCTTGCGGCCGGCCTCGCCGATCTCCACGGCGCGGACATCGTAGCCCGCTTCGATAAGCTTGCGCGTCACGCGGAAGCCCATCTTCCCTCCGGCTCCAAGCACCGCCACGGATGTCGTCATTTGCTTCTCTCCCATTTGCCATGATGGCGCGCCGATGGCGCAAATTCAGCCGAACGCTTGCAGCGCGGCTTCGAGCTCCGGATGCGTGGCGGCGTAGTCGCGTGCGGGAACCCCTGCCGCCGCGGCTTCGAAAGCATCATGCAGGCTTCGAACGCCGGCGGCCGGCCCGCCTGGATGCGCCATGATCCCGCCGCCGCAGCAATAGATGAAATCGTCCGAGCCGAGCCTCGTATAGGTCTCGGCCGCCTGCACAGCGGTCTGTCCAGACGAAAACACCGGCATGACCGTATCGGGACGGCCAGCCCGCTCGAACATCGGGGTGAGACAGCCATGGGCCGACGCCATCACCGATTCGTCCGGCTCGCAGAACTTGTTGGACAACCCGTTGACGTGCATGTGGTCGATGCCCGCCAGGCGCCAGAATTTCTGATAGGCGAGATAGCTCATGCCGAGATCGGGAGAGCGGCTGAAGAGGCCCCATCCGGCCCGATGGCCGTGCAGCGCAACGGCGGAGTGGCGGCGCATCTCGATGACGGCGGACAGGCCGACAGAATTCAGGACCAGCATGGCGCAGGTCCCGCCACGGCGCTCGATCAGATCCAGCTGGCGACGCATGGCGTCGATGTCCCCGGAAATGTTGGCCGCATACATGACCTTGCGCCCGGTCCTGTCGGCGTGCCTGTCTATCACCGCCATGACCGCTTCGAACCGGTGTTCGAACGGCGAATGCGGAGGGTCCCCCATCAATTCGTCGTCCTTGATGAAATCAAGCCCCCCGCAGGAGACGGCGGCCCTGGCCGACACGCTGATTGCCGCGGGGCTTGAT
>NZ_VFWS01000383.1:0-1404 GCF_006443065.1 Mesorhizobium sp. B1-1-5
CCGGCGTCGCCGAGCCGTCGCTGCGCATTGTCGCGGCCTGCGTGCTCATCACCGGGGGGGCCGCACTTGCGGCAAAGTCGCTGTTCCTGCGCAAGCCCGCTGCTTCCGAAAGCGGAGCCGGTGCATCCGAAGGCGGGGCCCGGGCGTGACGATGCCGTTTCCAGGCGGCATCGACGCCAACGCCAATGCGACGCTGATCTTTTCGCTGGTGGCGGCGGTTGTCTACGCCTTCACATCAGGCATGGCGCCGACGCTCGCCCGTTCGGCGGCAAAAACGCTCGCCGTGGCCATGCTTGCCGTGCTGGCGGCGATGCAGGGCGGGCCGCTGCTACTGGTCGCCGCTCTTGCGCTGAGCGCCATCGGCGACGCCTTCCTGTCGCGGGATGGCGAAAAGATGTTTCTGGGCGGGCTGGGCAGCTTTCTCGCCGCGCATATCGTCTACGTCGTGCTGTTCCTGCGCAGCGGCGGGGGGATGGGAGTGCTGGGGGCCCAACCTTGGCGCGCGGCAATCGCACTTGCGATGGCGGTATTTGTTATTCTCATGCTGGCGGCGCTGTGGCGCCGCGTCGGCCCGGCCCTGCGAGCGCCGATCGCGGGCTATGTCGCGGCCATCCTCGCCATGGGCATTTCGGCGCTGACGACGAGCAGTGCCGCTGTTATCGGCGGTGCCGTGCTGTTCATGGCGTCCGACGCGCTGCTGGCCACGGAACGCTTCCTGGCGGCCGCCATTTCGCCACATCGCGCCTGGATGCGTTTGGCGGTCTGGGGCCTCTACTACGCCGCGCAGCTCGTGATCACGCTTGGTTTCCTGCTGCGCTAAGGGTTTCCTGCTGCGTCAGAGCTGTTTAGGCCGCCAACCAGGCTCCGCCAGTTCAAACGCCGCAAAATCGAAGCCCGGCGCCACGGTGCAGCCGACCAGGGTCCACTCGCCCAGGCTGCGCGCCGATTGCCACCAGCCCGCCGGCACGACGATTTGCGGCCGCTCGCCGGCCGCAAGCTCGATGCCGAGCACCTGCTCGATCACCCCGTTAGCCTTTGGGCCGCCTTCTTCCCATATCGACAGCGCCAGCGGCGCGCCGGCGTAGAAGTGCCAGGCCTCGGCTGCATCCCTGACGCGATGCCAGGCGGAAACCTGGCCCTGCTCCAGCAGAAAATAGATCGCCGTCGAGTGGCCTCGAGCTCCGCCGCCCCCGTCGCGAAAGGTTTCCGTGTACCAGCCGCCTTCCGGATGCGGCTTCATGCCAAGGATGGCGATGATTTCTGCGGAACTCGTCATGGTTTCGACCAGTGTCGCTTGGCCTAGAAATTATCCTTGCGCTTGCGGATCTCGGCAAAAACCTCGACGTCCAACGCCTTCTCCATGCCGAAATGCCTGCGGATTGCCGGATCATGCCAGCGCAGGAA
>NZ_VFWS01000384.1:0-1404 GCF_006443065.1 Mesorhizobium sp. B1-1-5
CTGAACCTCTCCATGTTCAGGGTAACGGAATATTTCATGGCAATGACCTTTTCGAATATTAGGGAACCGTCGGATGAGCGTCAGCGCAAACGGATTACGAACGGGTCCTGCGTGGCGCCGGAGTAGTCGATGACGACATTCTTCAGGCGGGAGAACTCGCGCATGACCTCGAAGCCCCCCCGCTTGCCGTAACCGCTCTCCTTGAACCCGCCGGAGGGTGACATGTAAGCAGCCGAGCGATACGTATTGACCCAGACCGTGCCGGCATCGACGTTGCGCGCAAAGCGCAGCGCCCGGTCGATGTCGCGGGTCCAGACACCCGCCGCCAGCCCATAATGGGTGTCGTTGGCAAGCCCAATCAATTCGCTTTCATTGTCGAACGGCACGACGCCCACGACGGGCCCGAAAATTTCGTCGCGCATCAAGCGCATGTCGTTGCGCGCATCCGCCAGAACCGTGGGCTCGTAATACCAGCCGCCGGAGAGGTCGTCCCGCCGCGGCCGGCGGCCTCCGGCAACCAGCCGCGCACCGTCGGCGACGCCGTAGTCCACATACTGCTCGACCTTGTCGAGTTGGGCAGCCAGCGCCAGCGGACCGATTTCCGTGTCCTCATCGGTCGGATGGCCGATACGCACGCGCCTGGTACGATCCGCCAGCTTTTCGACGAATGCGGCATAGATGGATTTTTCGACGAAACAGCGCGAGCCTGCGATACAGGTCTGTCCGGCAGCGGCGAACACGCCGGCAACCACGCCGTTCACCGCGCGCTCGATGTCGGTATCGGCGAATACGACATGAGGCGACTTGCCGCCCAGTTCCATCTGACACGAAACAAGTCGGCTGGCAGCGTTGGCGGCGATGCGGCGGCCGGTTGCCGTACTGCCCGTGAAGGCGATCTTGGCGACATCGGGATGCAAGGTCAGCGCTTCGCCCGCCGTGGCGCCCTTGCCGGTAATGACATTGAAAACGCCAGCCGGGAAGCCCGCTTTTGCAATCAGTTCGGCGAGGGCAAGGGTGGACGCGGAAGTATGCTCTGATGGCTTGACCACGACCGTATTGCCAATCGCCAGGCAGGGTGCGAGCGTGCCGGTCAGCAGCATCAGCGGTGAATTCCACGGCGAGATCATGCCCACCACGCCGATCGGCTCGCGCAGCGTGAAGTTCAGCATATCGAGCTTATTGACCGGTATGGTCTCGCCATGCAGCTTGTCGGCCATTCCGGCGAAATAGAGATAGCTGTCCGGCGCCGCGCGCAGTTGCACACGCATCTCTTTCAGAAGCTTGCCGTTGTCACGCGTCTCGATGGCCGCGAGTTCATCGGCGTGTTCCGCGATGAGATCGGCCAACCGGCGCAGCAGCTTGCCGCGATCCGTCTGCGTCAGCCTGCGCCAGGCCGGGTCGTGA
>NZ_VFWS01000385.1:0-1404 GCF_006443065.1 Mesorhizobium sp. B1-1-5
GGACACATCGGTCCTTCCTCGTAAGAAGGTCAAGGACACCCGCGCGGCCCTGGTCGAGCACTTCAAGGAAGGTCGCTTCGTCCATCCGTCAGCGCTATTCGGTCCCGACCAGACCAAGCTCGCGTCGTGGCTGAAGAAGAACGAGTGCGCCGAGCAGCCTAAAGACGACGGCACGCCGGAGGACCAGGACGAGCTCGATGGCAATGCGGTAGTCGAGCCGGCGCATGACTACGCCGATGAAGCTCCGGCTTCGGCCGACCAGGATCTCGCCGACGAGCAGCGCGAGGCCTACAAGGTCGCCGCCGAATAAGCCTCACATCTTTCCTCCTGAACGATCATCCCGCCGCCGGTCCATTACCGGCGGCGGTTCTGTTTTCCACCCGACATCATGGAGAAACCATGTCCGCTCAGTTGATCTATGACCTCGTGCCCCTGGGCTCGACTCTGATATATTCCGACGGCTCCCCGCGTCCGCCGGAACGCCATCGAAGGAAGCTTCCCGCCTGGGAAAACAGCAACTCTGGTGGCCGCCTGATCCGCAAACAGGCCGAAGCGCGTGTCGGCAACACGACAATCCCAGCCTCCATCACGCTCCACGACGGCGACTATGGCAGCCAGGAGACGATTGTCCTGCGCGTCCACCGGAACTTTTCGGTGAACAGCGAACTCAAGTTCGCGGTCAAGGAACGGCCCGCGATCGGCTCGGTCCTCGTCCTCGATCGGGCTGGAGACGACGCCGAGCTTGTCCATCTTGCCGCCAATCGCGCGGCCGCCGAGGAATGTCTGACCAGCCACGGTTATCCGCATGCCGTGCTCCATGAAATCAGAGCCGACGTGGAAGCGGCGGACATTATCGAGGGGAGAGCGGCGGCATGAGCGCACTTGATTTCGAAACCAACGTCATTGAAGCCCCCGGTTGTCCGGAGGTTTCTTTTGGAAAAAGTGCCGATGGTCTCGTCGTTGCACTTGTCGGCGAGCACGCCTTTGCCATGGCTCCCGCCCGAGACGGGCGCCATTTCCTTGTCACCGGCTGGCGCATCCGACGGCCCATCGCCGAATGGACGCGGCGCGACTTCTATGGTCATAGCGGCGACCTCGCCGATGAGAATGCGTTCCGGGTAAAGGTTCTGGAAAACGCCGAACACCAACGCGAGAAGATTGCGCTCGGCCGACGCGAAGAGCGATCCACGGCCAATACGCCGGGGGGGCAATCGCAGGGAGCGACCGTCTATGCCGATGGCGTTGTCTTCCACTCAACCACCGGCCATGGCGGGTTTCTTCTTTCGCCCGACCGCAACCTCAGGATACACCACTTGATCCGCGTCGCCGGCGGAGCCTATGAGGAGGATGAGGCCTGGGCGATCGTCGCATTCAGCTTTCCTCATTTGTTTACCGCCTTCGAGC
>NZ_VFWS01000386.1:0-1403 GCF_006443065.1 Mesorhizobium sp. B1-1-5
CCTGTCCATCGTCGGTGAATCCGGCTGCGGAATATCCACCACCGCGCTGCCCGTGATGGGTCTGCAGGAGCCGACTTCGGGAAGAATCCTGTTCCAGTGCAAGCCGTTGACAGGCCCTGGCGCTCACGCCCGCAAGGAGCGCGCGCGCATCGCTCAGATGGTGTTTCAGGACCCGTATGCGTCGCTGAATCCGCGCCAGACCATCGGCCGCATGCTGTCCTCGCAGCTTTCCCTGCATGGAATTGCCAAGGGAAGCGAGGCCAGCCACCGCGTCGCCGAGATGCTGACCCGCGTCGGCCTGACGCCCGATCACGCCGACCGTTATCCGCATGAATTCTCCGGTGGGCAGCGCCAGCGGATCGGCATCGCGCGGGCGTTGATGCTTGATCCGAAGATCCTGGTGCTGGACGAGCCGGTGTCGGCATTGGACGTGTCCATCCAGGCGCAGATCATCAACCTGCTGATGGACCTGCAGGAAACGCTGGGCTTGAGCTACATCATGATCTCCCACGATCTGAGCGTGGTCGAGCATGTCAGCGACAGGGTTGCCGTCATGTATTTCGGCCGCGTGGTGGAAGAGGGTGACTGGCATTCGATTTTTAGTCGCCCGACGCATCCCTACACGCGTCGCCTGATCGGTTCGGTTCCCGATCCCGACGCGATCCTGACCGGGGCACGCACCTTGCCGGATGCCGCCTTCGTTCCAGACGCCGCCCGCTTTTCGCCCGACATTTCGCGCCGTCCGGATCCCGACGAAGAACACGAGCCAAGCGAGCTTGTCGAGATCGGCCGCGGTCATCGCGTCCGCCTCGCGCAATAGGAATTGCCGATGACCTTCACCGTCCTTACCTGCGAATTCATGCACGAGAGCAATACGTTCTCGCGCTTCCGCACCGACTTGCCGCAGTTTCAGGTGGACACGCTTCTCCTTGGCGACGAAGCGATCCGCGCCCGCCGCAACGCCAACACCGAACTTGCGTGGTTCATGGATGTGGCGGAACCGGCGGGCTGGAACGTGATCCACGCGATTTCGGCACATGCCGTGCCCGGGGGGCGGGTGACGAAAGCCGCCTATGACCACATCGCCGGTATTTTCCTGGAGGCAGCGCGTTCGAACAAGGGCCGCCTCGATGGAGTGCTTCTTGGACTTCATGGCTCGATGGTGCCTGAGTTTTGCCCGGACGGGGAAGGGTATCTGCTAGGCCTTCTGCGGGCCGAACTTGGAACGGATATTCCTGTTGCGGTAACGCTCGATCTTCATGCGATGGTGTCCGAAGATATGGTTCGGGACGCGCAGATCCTTGTCTCCTACAAGACCTATCCGCATGTGGACATGCGCGAAATCGGCGAGCATGCCGCACGTATCCTGGATCGCGAAATGAGGGTTGAAATCGCGCCACGGA
>NZ_VFWS01000387.1:0-1402 GCF_006443065.1 Mesorhizobium sp. B1-1-5
CTGCATGATCGCGTCAAGGAGACGCTCGGTCTGCATTACGCCATGCCGTGGCCGAACCGCGAGCTGGACACCGCCCGACCCTTCCGCCGCTCGCCGCTCTACGACCGGCTGGCCGCCAGGGGCGCCTGCTTCGGTTCCAAGATGGGCTGGGAGCGCGCCAACTGGTTCGCGGCCCCGGGAGAGAGGGCCGGGAACGATTATGCCTTCGGCCGCCAGAACTGGCATGAGGCAGTCAAGCGCGAAATGAAGGCGACGCGCGAGGCTGTTGCCGTATTCGACCAGACCTCTTTCGCCAAGCTCCTCGTGCAGGGCCGCGACGCCTGTGCCGTGCTCAACCGCATCTGCGCCGGCAATGTCGATGTACCGGTCGGTACATCCGTTTACACGGGCGTGCTCAACGCGCGCGGCGGGTACGAAAGCGATCTCACCGTAATGCGACTTGGTGCGCAAAAATTCCTCATCGTCACCGGTTCGGCGCAAGCGGTCCACGACGCCGACTGGATCGCCAGGAACATCCCACCGGACGCACATGCCATCGTGACCGACGTCACCTCGTCCTACGCGGTGCTGGCGCTGATGGGGCCGCGCTCGCGCGATCTCTTGGGCAAATTGTCGTCGGCCGATCTTTCCAACGCCGGCTTCCCCTTCGCCACCATCCGCGAGATCGATATCGGCTACGCTACCGCCTACGCCAACCGCATGACCTATGTCGGCGAGCTCGGCTGGGAGCTGATCGTGCCGACGGAATTCGCCGTCGGCGTCTACGAGGCGCTGCACGAGGCTGGCGGCGAATTCGGCCTCCTGGACGCCGGCTACTACGCGCTTGATGGCTTGCGCATCGAAAAGGGTTTTCGCGCCTGGGGCCGTGAGTTGACGCCTGACATTAGCCCCTGGCAGGCGGGGCTTGGCTTCGCCGTCGCCATGGACAAACCGGGTGGCTTCATCGGCCGTGACGCGCTTGTCGAGGCCAAGCCGTCGACGGCGCCAGCAAAACGCATCGTACTGTTCACGCTCGACCATGCCGAGCCGATGCTGTGGGGCGGCGAGCTGATCCTGCGCGACGGCAAGCCCGTCGGCGAGGTCCGCTCGGCCGCCTACGGTCACACGCTTGGCCGCTCGGTGGCGCTCGGGCTGATCGAGAACGAGACGGGCGTCGACGCTGCGTTTCTGGCTAGCGGCCGTTTCGAGATCGATCTTGCCGGCGTTCGCCACGCGGCCACGGCACATTTGCGCACCCCTTACGATCCGAAGTCGGAACGGGTGAAAGCGGATGTGGAGGAGATCAGGGCCGCCGCCTAATCCGCCGACATCGAACGCGCCATGTCGAGGAAGGCGCGCACCAGCTTGCCGCCGCTGCGTTCGCGCAGGCAGATCAGCGCTTCGTCCATCAACGTCTCAGGCG
>NZ_VFWS01000388.1:0-1397 GCF_006443065.1 Mesorhizobium sp. B1-1-5
CGGGCGAGCAGGGTGCGCAGCCGCGTGCGCACCGTCGGCACCGAGATCGCCAGAATCTCGGCGAGGCGGTTGATGCCCGGCTGTGCGTCCTGCGACAGCTGTTTGACCAGCCGCCGATCGGTCAGATCGAGATGTTCCCGCAAGTCCCCCGTCTTTCATAAAACGAAAAAAGCTAGGCGATTTTTTTGCCTATGTGCAAACAAGCTATTTCATGGATTCGTTAAAGGCAAGGCATGATTCCACGCGAATTCAGCATGTGGCGGCGGCTTCACACCAGCGCGGCCACCAGCAGCTTGGCTTGCGGCGTCAACGTGTCGAAGCGGCGGGCGCAGAGATTGAGCTGGCGGGTTCCCCAGTCGTCCGTCAGCCGCAGGCTGCGCAGGCTGGGCGCCGAGCGGCGCACGATGCTTTCCGGCACGATGGCGACGCCCGCGCCCTGGGCCACCAGCCTGCAGACATTATCGAGGCCGGGCACGCGGATGCGAAAATGCAGATGACCGCCAAGGCGCGCGGCCTGGCGGGAGATGTGCTCCTGCAAGGGATGGCCGGCGCTCAGGCCGACAAAGGTTTCACCGAGAATGTCGGCGAGGCCGGTCGCGCGGCCTTCGAGGCCGGGGCGGTTGCGCGCGGCGATCACCACCAGCCTATCGACGAAGAACGATTTCTGCTCGAGATGCGAAAGGCCGGCCCAGGTCGCAGCAATGCCAAGATCGGCGGCGCCGCTGGCCACCGCCTCGGCGATCTCGTGGCTGGGGCGCTCATCGAGCTCTATGTCGATGCCGGGATGCGCGACCAGAAAGGCCGGCAGCTTGTCGCGCAGAAGCTCGCTGGTGGCGGCCGTGTTGGCGAGCAGGCGGACCCGCGCGCGCAGTCCGGTGGCATAGGCGCCGAGCTCGCCGGCCATCGCCTCGATCTGGTTCTGCACCGCGCGCGCGTGGTGCAGCAGTGCCTGGCCGGCGGCGGTCGGCACCACGCCGCGCCGGCGGCGCTCCAGCAGCGGCGCGCCGAGCCTGTCCTCCATGCCCTTGATGCGGGCGCTGGCCGAGGCCAGCGCGAGGCCCGCGAGCTCGGCGCCATGGGTGATGCTGCCGCGCTCGGCAACCAGCAGGAACATTCGGAGATCGACGAGGTCGAAGTGCATTTTTTCCTCCCGCAAGACAGCCCGGGCGATGGCCGCTATCACGCGATCGATGGCGCAGCGGGCCGACCGGCTTGCGGCACCAGCCTTCGCCTCAGCCGAAGGCTGGTGCCGCAATTTCCACATTGTGGGTGACGGCGAATTTCGTCAAACAGTTTCGGTGGAGGTCCATGATGAGAAAACCAGCATCGAACCGGCAAGGGCTCGGCATCGCTGAAAGCGCGGCGATGCTGCTGGCGGTTGCCGTCGCACTTCTGGC
>NZ_VFWS01000389.1:0-1395 GCF_006443065.1 Mesorhizobium sp. B1-1-5
GTCCGTGCCAGGCTCGGGGCCGCTCCAGCCTCTGGCGGCATTTGCCTCTTCGATCCTTGCCGCAGACAGGCGAGGACGGGCAACGGGCAGTCGCGCCAGCTTGAAGAAGCTGAAATACATCAGAAAGGAACCCATGATGTAGGGGTTGAGGATCTCGACCTCGACGAAGGAGCGGATCAGGAGCAGCACCATGACGCCGGCCAGAACGACCGAATCCGCCCGCCATGTTCCGAACGCGACCGCCGAGACATGGCCGTAAAGCGTGCGCAGGATGACCAGCGAAACCAGCGTCGCCCCGACGAAGCCGAGTTCGACAAGGGCTTCGATGTAGGTGTTGTGGAAGTGGAAGCCGGTGCGGGTGGTGATGTAGAACTCGTTCCACAGGCGCTCGGCCTCGGCAAAACCCTGGACCCAGTATGCGGCATAGCCGACGCCGAGCATGGGCGCCCTCTGCGCGGCGTTCCAGCCCTGCTCCCACAGATAGGTGCGCCCGGTGAGCGTCGAATCCTTGCCGAACAGGCCGAGGACGAAGTCCATGAGGCCGAGATTCAGCGCCACAAGGATAGCGACGACCAGCATGCCTGTGCCGACCAGGAAGATCACCCGGCGGTAGCGTCGCGACAGCACCTTGCTCATGGCAAGCAGCATCACCAGCGCCAGCACCGCCGGTGTCGAGGCCATCGAGGTGGCCGAATGCGAGATGACCAGCAGATAGGCCGACAAAAGCACCACCGGCACGGTCAGGAACAGGCTCAGCCGGCCGTGCCTGAGGAAGGCGATGAAGACGACGCTGAAATAGATGCCGAGCGAGGCGACGAAGCCGATCTGGTTCTTTGAGGCGAAGGCGCCGACGAAATTATAGGTGCCGTCGAGGACGTCCTCGGAATAGGCCCCGACCTTGAGAGAGTAGAGCAGGACGACGAATATGCCGACCAGGGCGCCTATTGTCAGGGTCCGCACACTGACGGCTCGCGCCGCGACATAGGCGCAGGCGATGTGGGAGAAGTACTGGACGGCCGTTCTCGCGGTGATGCCGGGAGCGTCCGACCAGAAGACGGAGAAGCATACATAGGCCGCGAACGACAATGGCAGCCAGGCGCTGGACAGATGCCGCAGGAACCGCCTGTAGTCAACCATGATGAGGGGCAGCCACACCGCATAGTAGGCCAGGATCAGCACCTGGCCGAATATGACGGAGTAGGAGAATGCCCAGACCGAGACGGCAACGGCAAAACTGCCGTAGACCGAGTTCCTCTCGGGATCGACCAGCAAGGACTTTGGAATCTTCATCTCAGGTTCTCGCCGAGCCTACCCCGGACCGCCGCGTAATCGGCAGGCATCTCCGTAAGAAGGGTGCAATCGACGGCATCTCCATTGTGCAGTGCAATATAACCT
>NZ_VFWS01000039.1:0-43151 GCF_006443065.1 Mesorhizobium sp. B1-1-5
GTCGGCGAAAACGCGGTAGCGACGCTCGGCGTGGAGCTGGTCGATCGCATCCTCGAAGAACCGCTGATAGTTCATGTCGACTTCCCAATTTTGGGCCGGATCATAATCACTGCCCCATGCCGCGTCCACCGCGCCCAACCGGTCAAAATGCCACGCCCGTGCCCTGTTCCTAACGATGCCGGATCGTGGCCTATTCCTGGCTGTTTGAAGCAACTTGGTTTCAGTACGATGCCTCGGGCGCGACGAACTGTTACGGAGTTAACATAGGGAGGCTAGTGGGCTTGCGGCGGGTTTTCCAGCGCGGTGGCTGTTGAGACAGTTTCCGATAAATCTTGATCAGCGAGGTAGATGATGACGGTTTTGGTGACGGGCGGTGCCGGTTATATCGGCAGCCACATGGTCTGGGAACTGCTGGACGCCGGCGAGAGCGTCGTGGTGCTCGACCGGCTTTCCACCGGCTTCGAATGGGCGGTCGCCCCAGAAGCAAAGCTCACCGTCGGCGATGTCGCCGATCGTGATCTGGTCGGCCGGATCATTCGCGACAACAAGGTCGACGCCATCATCCACTTTGCCGGCTCGATCGTGGTGCCGGAATCGGTCGCCGACCCACTTGGCTATTACGAAAACAACACCTGCAAGACCCGCACGCTGATCGAGACGGCCGTGCGCGAGGGCGTGCCGCATTTCATTTTCTCCTCCACCGCCGCCGTCTATGGCGGCGCCGGGCTGGAGCCGGTGCGTGAGGATGCGCGGCTCGCGCCCGAATCGCCATATGGTCTTTCCAAGCTGATGAGCGAATGGATGCTGCGCGACGCGGCGCTGGCGCACGACATCCGCTATACGGCGCTGCGCTATTTCAATGTCGCCGGCGCCGATCCAAAGGGCCGCACGGGACAATCGACGCCCGGTGCCACGCATCTGATCAAGGTCGCCTGCGAGACCGCGCTCGGCAAGCGGCCCTTCATGCAGGTCTTCGGCACCGATTATGCGACGCCGGACGGCACCTGCATGCGCGACTACATCCATGTCAGCGATCTCGCCGCCGCGCACCGGCTGGCGCTGCAGCGGCTGCGCGATGGCGGCGGGAGTCTCGTCGCCAATTGCGGCTACAGCCACGGCTATTCGGTGCTGGAGGTGATCGACAGCGTGCGCCGCGCCTTCGGGCACGACTTCGATGTGCGCATGGGCGACCGCCGGCCGGGCGACGCGGCAGCCGTGGTCGCCAATTCCGAGCTTGCCCGCAAGGAACTCGGCTGGACGCCGCAGCGCGACGATCTCGACCTGATCGTCAACGACGCGCTGGCCTGGGAACGGATCCTGACGACCAAGAACTCCGTTCGAACCTAAGCTGTTGGGCCAAGGGCTCGCGGGGCGCCTATAGACGCGGTATTGAGCCTCATGCAGCGGTGCGCGGGGGCGCGCCGCCCCATGATCCTTGAGGGAACGGCATGAAGGTCTTGGTTCTCGGCGCCGGCGTGGTTGGCACGGCGGCCGCCTATTATCTGGCTAAGGACGGTCACCAGGTGACGGTGATCGAGCGCCATGAAGCGGCGGCGCGTGGCACCAGCCAGTCCAATGCCGGCCTGGTGTCGCCGGGCGACGCCACCGCCTGGGCTTCGCCCGCCGCGCTGAAGACCTTCCTGCGCGCGCTCTGGAACCACGATCTCGGCATCAAGGTCAGGTTGCGCCTCGATCCCTATTTCTATGCCTGGAGCCTGCGCTTCCTGCGCGAATGCACGGTGACGCGGCTGCGCGCCAACACCGATGTCAAGTTGAGGCTCGCGCTCCATTCCCGCGACTGCATCAATCAACTGTCGGAGGAAGCCGGCATCCATTACGACGAACGCAAGAAGGGCATTCTCTATTTCTTCCGCTCGCAAAAGAGTTTTGACACCGGCACCGACAATTACCGCTATCTCGGCGAGCACGGCCTGCCGATCGAGATCGTCGGCCGCGAGCGTCTGGTTGAGCTGGAGCCTGGCCTTGCCGGCGTGAAGGACAAGATTGCCGGCGGGATCTATTCGCCGATCGACCAGACCGGCGATTCCAAGCAGTTCACCGACCGGCTCGCCGCCTATGCAGCCGAGAAGCTCGGCGTGAAATTCCTGTTCGGCACGGCGGTCGAGGGCCTCGACATCGAGGGAGACCGGGTGCGCGCGGTGATGACCTCGGCAGGACCGGTCACCGGTGATGCCGTCGTCATCTCCATGGGGCCGGAAAGCGGCCTGCTCGGCCGCCGCTACGGCATCGACCTGCCGGTCTATCCGGTGAAGGGCTATACAGCGACGATCCCCTTGGAGGACGAGAGCAAGGGGCCGACCATGGGCGGCGCCGACGAGGACCGGCTGATCGGCTATTCCAGGCTCGGCAATCGCCTGCGCATGTCCTCGACCGCCGAATTCACCGGCTTCGACCGCAGCTTCAAGCCGGGTGATTTCAGGACCATCCTGGAAACCGGCAAGGATCTTTTTCCCGGCGCCTTCGACGAGAAGAAGGCCGTGCTCTGGGCCGGCTTGCGGCCGATGATGCCGAATTCGGTGCCGGTCATCGGCCGGGCGAAATACCGCAATCTCTATCTCGACACCGGCCACGGCCATGTCGGCTGGACCATGGCCTGCGGCTCGGGACAATTCCTGGCCGACGTCGTCGCCGGCAGAAAGCCGCAGATCGATCCCAAAGGATTGCTGTACGGTACAGCGCGCTGAGAGGTCTAATTGCCGAGGTCGGCGCTGCCCCTCATCCGCCTGCCGGCACCTTCTCCCCGTTGAAGGGCAGAAGAGAGCTGGCCGCGATGCCGGCGTCCATTTTACAACGCAGACAATTGGCGAAACGTCGACGACAGCGTTTTTCTCCCCGCGTCACTATACGGTGAGAAATGCCCGGCAGGGCAATGAGGGGCAGCGCCAACCTGCCAGATAGTGGTCGGTTACGTCTGAACCGCCAACCGCCACGCCCTTACATAATCGCGCCAGACGCGCTCGGCCGGAGGCCTGGTGCGTTCGCCTTTGCTCAAAACGGTAGCGCCGTCCGACGCCAACAGCGCGGCGCCGATGCTGGTCCCGGTCGAGGTCTCCGAGGCAACGACCGGCCGCCCTGTCGCTGCCGCCAGCATGCGGATGAAGAGCCGGTTCTGCGCGAAAGGCCCTTCGACAGTCGTCGCGCCGTTGCCGCCGATCAATTCCAGGCAGGTCGCGGTCGTCAGCGCCAGATAGAACGAGATGGCGGCGAAGCGCTGGCCGGCGCTCAAGTTCTCGGCATTGATCCACTCTGCGTCGCGATGCGGGAAGGGCCCGGAGCCCCGTTGAGTGGCAGGCAGTAGCAGCACCCGCCGCGCCAGAACGGCGGCAACATCGTCTTCGCTCCACTCTTGGCTTTGGCCCTCGGTCAGCAGCGAGAACTCGCGTCCGCCCATGAAGCGCGCCGAAGGCACCGGATCGCCGAGCGCGTTGACATTGACCAGCGTGTCGCGCGCCGGGTCGAGCTCCACCCTCCTACCGCCCACCGCCATCGACACCACCCATGTGCCGGTCGAGACGACGGAGAAGGGCGGTGTGTCGGACAAAAGGTGCGGTAGCAGAGAAGCATTGGAGTCATGCAGTCCGCAGAACACGGGCGTCTGCGGGTCGAGCCCTGTCCGCCGCGCCAGCTCCGGCAGGATCGGGCCAAGCCGATCCTTTGCCGGTCGCACCGGTGCCATCAGCCGGCGCCAGCCCATCCTGTCGACCAGCGACGAGTAATCGGACGTCCAGGGATTCCAGAGATCGGTGTGGCAGCCGAGCGAGCTCACCTCATTGGCGGCGACGCCGGTCAGCCGCAGCGCCCAGTATTGCGGGTACATCAGCATCGCGGCGGCCTTGGTGAATTCCGCCGGGAAACGCTTCTGCTGCCAGAAGAACTGCGCGCCGAGATTGAGGCCGATCGGCAGCCGCGGCGTGCCTGTTTCGCCGAAGGGCGGACGCACGGCGTCGTAATCGGCCGCAAGCTGGTCGGGACCGTCGAATTCGTAATCGAGCACAGGCAGCACCAGTTCGCCTGAGCGGTCGACCAGCGCGCCGGTCGCGCCATGCGTGGTGATCGAGATAGCATCGATCCGCCGTTCGCGGGTGAGATCGGCGAAGCTGTTCAGGATGAACGTCCACAGCGCCTCGACATCGTGATGCGGGTAGGGCGCCAGCCGCACCGGCGCGTTGGTGAAGCGGCGCAACGCGATCTCGCTCAGCGTCGCGAGATCGACCAGCGCCACCTTGGCGTTGGTCTTGCCGATATCGATGACGGCGACGATCATGCCATATGGAACACGGTTTCCAGCGGCGCCGCCACCGGCTCGTTGTCGGGTTTGGTCTCCATGACGTCGGCCATATGCGCCCACCAGCGCTGCATCACCGGGTGCTTCGGAAGATCGGCCATGCCGTGGTCGTCGCGGCGCCACAGCACCCCGAACAGGATGTTGGTTTCCTCGTCGAGGTGGATCGAATAGTCGGAGACGCCGGCCTCTCTCAGCAGCGCGACCAGCTCGGGCCAGATCTCGTCATGGCGGCGCTTGTACTCGGCCTTCATGCCGGGATTGAGCTTCATCTTGAAGGCGTATTTCTCCATCAGGCGAAGCGCCCCTCGCGCAGCCGCCGCCAGACGATCGGCAGCGCAATGACGATGATCAGCAGCAGGCCGATGAAGATCGACATGACGATGCCGGGCACGTTGAGCAGTCCGAGGCCGAACGTCACCAGCCCCATGATGAAGGCGGCGAGCACGACGCCCAGGATGCTGCCGGCGCCGCCGAGGATCGACACACCCCCAAGCACCACCATGGTGATCGCCTCAAGCTCGTAGCCCTGCGCGATCGACGGCCGCGTCGAGCCAAGCCGCGAGGTGATCAGCACCGAGGCTATGCCCGACATCAGCCCGGTCAGGCAGAACAGGATGAATTTGATGCGGTCGACGCGCACGCCGGAAAACTGGCAGGCGACGGGGTTGTTGCCGATGGCGAAGACGCGGCGGCCGAAGCTCGTGCGATGCAGTACGAACCAATAGATCAAAGCCGCGACGAGGAACAGCGCCAGCTCGAACGAGAAAACCCACCAGACATAGCCCTGGCCGAAGAAGGCGAAGCTCTCCGGATAGCCTTTGTAGGCCTTGTCGCCGAGGATGATGAAGGCGATGCCGCGAAACAGGCTCATCGTGCCGATGGTGACGACGATGGAAGGCAGGCCGAGCCGGGTGACCAGCAGCCCGTTGAAGGCGCCGCAGCCGAGTCCCACGACGACGCCGATCGCCACCAGCACCGGCGTTCCCGCGCCGGCCTGCACTGCCATGCCCATCATCGTCGAGGCTAAAGCCACGATCGCCGCGACCGACA
Source organism: Mesorhizobium sp. B1-1-5 (assembly GCF_006443065.1). NCBI lineage: Bacteria > Pseudomonadati > Pseudomonadota > Alphaproteobacteria > Hyphomicrobiales > Phyllobacteriaceae > Mesorhizobium > Mesorhizobium sp. B1-1-5. Next base: position 5,357 of record NZ_VFWS01000039.1, read on the forward strand.
GGTCGATCTCGCCCGAGATGATCAGCAGCGCCATGGCTAAAGCGATTAGGCCCTTTTCGGTGACGTTGAAGGTCAGGTCCGACAGCGACCACGGATCGAGAAAATAGGGCGAAGCAAAACTGTTCACCGCGAAGATAACGATCGCGATGACGATTAGCAGCGCCTCCCAGGAGAAGATCGCCGACGACAGCGGCTTGTCCAACCGGTCGGGGATACGGCGCGGGGCAGGGGTGTCGGTCATGCCGCTTCCGCCTTTCTCAGGATGATGCGGCCTTGCCGGCGCTCGCCGCGCGCGTTGAGCACCACGGCCAGGATGATGGCGCTGCCCGAGATCGCCATCTGCCAGAAGGGCGAGATGTTTATGACCGGCAGCGCGTTGGAGATGATGCCGAGGAACAGCGCGCCCAGCACCGCGCCGCCGACCGAGCCGATGCCGCCGGCGATCGAGATGCCGCCGATGACGCAGGCGGCGATGATGTTGAGCTCATAGCCGTTGGCGACCTCGACCGAGGCGATGACGTAGCGCGAGATCCACAGATAGCCTGCAAGCCCGCCGATCATGCCGGAAATGCAAAAGACGATGAATTTGGTGCGGCCGACATCGATGCCGGCATAGACCGAGGCGGTCGGATTGACGCCGATGGCGTGGATCGAGCGGCCGATCTGCGTGCGCGTCATGACCACGAAGAACAGCGCGATCACGATGATCGCTATCCAGGACAGAACCGGCAGGCCGAGGAAAGCGGCGCGCTGGAAATTGATGAAGTCCGGGCTCATCTGGTCGGCATTGACCCAGGCGCCGCCCGAGACGACGAAGGTGGCGCCTCGATAGATCGTCAGCGTGCCCAGCGTCACCACGATCGACGGGATGTTCAGCCGCCACACCAGGAAGCCGTTGATCGCGCCAAGCGCCAGTCCGATGGCAAGCGCGATCACGATCAGCACCGGGATCGGGATCGCCGGATGCGCGGCATTGAGCATCGCCACCACCATGCCGGTGAAGCAGAGATTGGACGCCATCGACAGGTCGATCGAGCGCGTCAGGATCACCACCATCTGGCCGAGCGCCAGGATCATCAGGATCGACGTGTCATTGAACACCTGGCGCAGATTGGCGGGGTCGGCGAAGCCGGGGAAGCGCGTCGAGATCAGGCCGATCAGCACGACGATGCCGGCAAGCAGCCAGATCTCGCGATGTTTGAGGAAGCTCTTCATGCCGCGATCCCCGCTGCCGTCCGAACCAGCGTCTCGGCGTCCAGCCCTTTGTTGTCGTAGGTCGCCGCGATGCGGCCCTCGCGCATGACCACGACGCGGTCGGACATGCCGAGGATTTCGGGCAGTTCCGAGGAGACCATGATCACTGACAGGCCTTGCGCGACCAGCTCGGCCATGAAGCCGTGCACGGCGGCCTTGGAACCGATATCGATGCCCTTGGTCGGCTCGTCGAGGATGATCACCTTGGGCGCTGTGGCCAGCCATTTGGCGATGACCACTTTCTGCTGGTTGCCGCCGGAAAGCGTGCCGACATCCTGGCTGAGCGAGGAGGCGCGCAGATCGAGCCGCTCGGTGTAGGAGCGCGCGAGCGAGAACTCTTCCGCCAGCCTCAGCACGCCGGATTTCGAGGTGCGCGCCAGTGAAGGGAGAGAAACATTCTGGAAGATCGGCAGGCCGATCACCACGCCCTGCTTGCCGCGCTCTTCCGGCACGTAGACGATGCCGGCCTCGATCGAATCCGCCGCCGACTTCGGTGCGATCGTCTTGCCGTCCAGTGAGATGGTGCCTCGGCTGGTGCGGGTGATGCCGGCGATCGCCTGCATCACCTCGCTGCGCCCGGCGCCGACCAGCCCGTAGAAGCCGAGAATCTCGCCCTTGCGCAATTCGAAGCCGATGTCGTCGAACTCTGTCGGGTGCGACAGGCCGGAGATGGACAGCACCGGCGCGCCGATCTTCGGCTCGCGCTGCGGGAAGATGTGGTCGACGTTGCGGCCGACCATCATGCGCACGATCTCGTTCTGGCCGGTGTCTTTCAGCAGGCCTTCGCCCACCATTTCGCCGTCGCGGAAGACGGTGTAGCGGTCGGCGATGCGGTAGATCTCGTCGAACTTATGGCTGATGAAGAGCACCGCCTTGCCTTCGCTCTTCAGGAATTCGATCAGCAGGAAAAGCTCCTCGATCTCCTTCATCGACAGGGCAGCGGTCGGCTCGTCCATGATGACGATGCGCGCGTCGATCGACATGGCGCGGGCAACGGCCACCAGATGTTTGTTGGCGATGCCGAGGTCCTTCAGCCGCGTGTCGGCATCGATGTGGCCGGCGCGCATCGTCTCCAGCACTTCGCGCGCGTTCTTGCGCATAGTGCGCCAATCGATGGTGCCGAAGCGGGTGCGCGGCGCATGGCCGAGAAAAATGTTTTCGGCGACCGAAAGATCGTCGAACAGCACTGTCTCCTGGTGGATGGCGGTGATGCCGTAGCCGAAGGCGGCATGCGCGCTGGGCAGCGTCGTGGCCAGGCCGTCGATGCCGATCTCGCCTGAATCGGGCTGGTAGATGCCGGTCATGATCTTGACCAGCGTCGACTTGCCGGCGCCGTTCTCGCCGATCAGTGCCGTGACCTGTCCCGGATAGAGCGACAGGCTGACATTGTGCAGCGCGCGCACGCCCGGGAAACTTTTCGAGATGCCTGAGAGTGTCAGGCGAGGAGCGGAGGCGGGGAGCCGCTCCTTTACCGTGCCGTCATGGGCCGTCGTGTCCATAATCGTCTCAAGCCCAGTCAATCTATTGCGTGTAGACTTCCCCTCACCCGACCCCCGCTTCGCTCGGTCGACCTCTCCCCGAGGGGAGAGGAGATTTCCGAGCTTGGCTCCAGGCTCTTCTCCCCGCCGGGGAGAAGGTGGCCGCGAAGCGGCCGGATGAGGGGACTGCGCCCTGGTTCTCAGGATCAATAGATCTTGGAGAACTTCTCGATGTTGCTCTTGTCGAACTGGAAAGGCGGAGCCATCGCGGCCGAGTTGGTGTCGTCGAGCGTCACCTTGCCGACGCGGCCGATCGACAGCGTTGCGCCGGGCTTGGCTTCTTCCTTCTTCACCGCCAGGTCATGGGCAAGGTAGATCGCCGAATAGCCGAGGTCGATCGGGTTCCAGAGAGCGACAGCCTGCGAAGCGCCGTTGTCGATGAACTTCTTGAACTCCGACGGCAGCGCGAGGCCTGTGACGTTGACCTTGCCGATCAGGTTCTCGTCGGTGACGACCTGCGCGGCGGCGACGACGCCCACCGTGGTCGGCGCGATGATCGCCTTGAGGTTCGGGTAGGACTTCAAGAGGCCCTTGGCTTCATCCGTGCTCTTGGCTGAGTCGTCATCGCCATAGACGGTGGCGACCAGCTTGATCTTAGGGAACTTCTCCGGCAGCACCTTCTTGGCCGCTTCGATCCAGGCGTTCTGGTTGGTCGCCGTCGAGGAGGCCGACAGGATCGCGACGTCGCCGCCTTCCGGCAGGTAGTCGGCGGCGAGCTTGATGATGGTCTCGCCGATCAGGCCGGTGTCGGACGGGTTGAGGTGGAGCTGGCGGCCTTCCTTGGCGACGCCGGAGTCCCACGAGATCACGGTGATGCCGCGGTCCATCGCCTTCTTCAGCACCGGCACCAGCGCGTCGGCGTCATTGGCCGAGACGGCGATCGCATTGACCTTCTGCGCGATCAGCGAATTGATCACCTCGATCTGCGCTTCGGCGGTAGCCTTGGTCGGGCCGGTATAGATGACGTCGACATCGCCCAGTTCCTTGGCCGCTTCCTCGGCGCCCTTGTTGGCGGCGTCGAAGAAGCCGTTGCCGAGCGACTTCACCACCAGCGCGATCTTGACGTTTTCGGCATAGGCGGCATTCACGAACATGGCGGCGGAAAAGGCCGCCGTAACCAGCAGTTTCTTCAAAAAGCTCATCGAATATCCTCCCTTGAGCGTTGCATTCCATCGCCGCTGCGAGCGTGAGTTTCCCTCAGGCCTGCAGTGAAGATTCCTCCTTGTCGCTTGACTGTCTGCGGGCGACGATCAGCGCCACCCCCGCTGTTTCCAGCATCTTGGCCTCGCGGTCCTCGATGCCGTCGTCGGTGATCACGGTTGCGATGCGCGACAGCCCGCACAGGATCAGGCTCGAGCGCATGCGGAATTTCGAAGAATCGACCAGCACCACCAGTTCGTCGGCCTGGTCGATCAGCTTCTGCTCCGCCTGGATCAGCAGCGGATCGCCTTCCATCAGCCCGAGCGGCCCCAAACCTTGCGCGCCCATGAACATGCGCCGCGCATAGAAGTTGCGCGTCACGTCATTGTCGAAGGGCGACAGGATGATGTTCTGCTCGCGGTAGATCGTGCCGCCCGACAGCATCACCGTGTTCTTCGAGTGCTTGAGCAGATGCTCGGCGATCGGGAAGGAATTGGTGAAAATTGGCATGCGGCGTCCGGTCAGGAAATGCACCATCTGGAAAGTGGTGGTGCCGCCATTGATGATGATCGGTTCGCCGTCCGTGCAAAGGCTCACGGCTTCGCGGGCGATCGCCCGCTTCTGCGCGGCGTTCAACGTTTCGTTGACCGAGAAGGGCCGGCCGGCAAGGCCGATGAACTGCGGCGGCGAGATCGCCTCGGCGCCGCCGCGCACCCGGCGCAGGCGCTTCTGGACATGCAGCGCCGCGATGTCGCGCCGGATCGTCGCTTCGGAAGAGTCCGTCAGCTCGACCATCTCTTGCACCGTCACCACAGGCTTTTCCTGGACGGCGGACAGAATGATCCTGTGGCGCTCTTTCTCGTGCATGGTTCCTCCCTGCCCAAGCATCAGGCCTTAGAAAACGCGCAGTGTCAATCATTTCCGATCATATATTTTCATTGTGCAGTGCAATATGATCGATATTGATCGTTTGTGATTGACAAGCGCGACGCTTGCGTAGACATTCCCGGTCGAGAAACGAGGGGCGCGGCATCGCGCTCCAAGGGAGGATACCTATGCTCGACAAGCGCTCCGGCTCGCGCCTCGCCAATCTTTGGGACGATGCAAAGGCCGAAGGGATGAGCGGTCCTGAGCTCTTGGTTTATCGCTCGAACACGCTGGGATCCGACAAGCGCGTCACCAACTATGGCGGCGGCAACACCTCGTCCAAGTTCTGGCAGAAGGACCCGCTCACCGGTGAGGAGGTCGAGGTGCTGTGGGTCAAGGGCTCGGGCGGCGACAGCGCCTCGATCAAGCTTGACGGTTTCGCCACCCTCTACATGCAAAAGCTGCGCGCGCTGAAAGGCCTGTATCGCGGGCCTGCGCATGAGGATGAGATGGTGGCCTATCTGCCCCACTGCACCTTCAACCTCAATCCGCGCGCGGCCTCGATCGACACGCCGCTGCATGCCTTCGTGCCGAAGGCTTGCGTCGACCACATGCATCCCGACGCCATCATCGCGGTCGCCGCCGCCAAGGATTCCAAGGCGATCACCAAGGAGATCTTCGGCGACGCCATCGGCTGGCTGCCGTGGAAGCGGCCGGGCTTCGAGCTCGGCCTGTGGCTGGAGAAATTCTGCCTCGAAAACCCGGATGCCAAGGGCGTCGTGCTGGAAAGCCATGGCCTGTTCACCTGGGGTGACACGCCCAAGGAGTGCTACGAGACGACGATCTCGGTGATCAACCAGGCGATCGACTGGTTCGAGCGCAAATCGCAGGGCAAGGCGATCTTCGGCGGCGAGGCGGTCCAATCGCTCGACGCTTCCGCGCGCCGCGCCATCGCGGCCAAGCTGATGCCGCGGATCCGCGGCCTTATCTCCGAAAAGAGCCATAAGCTCGGCCATTTCGACGACCAGCCCGCCGTGCTCGAATTCGTCAATTCGAAGGACTTGCGGCCGCTGGCGGCGCTCGGCACCTCATGCCCCGATCACTTCCTGCGCACCAAGATCCGGCCGCTGGTGATCGAGTTCGATCCGGCAAAGCCGGATGTCGATGCCGTCATTGCGCGGCTGGCCGACGACATCGCCGAATACCGCGTCGGGTATCAGGCCTACTATGATGCCTGCAAGCATCCGGACTCGCCCGCCATCCGCGATCCCAATGCCGTGGTCTATCTGATGCCGGGCGTCGGCATGTTCACCTTTGCCGGCGACAAGGCGACGGCGCGCATTTCTGGCGAGTTCTATGTTAACGCCATCAATGTCATGCGCGGCGCCTCGACCGTCTCGTCCTATGTCGGCCTGCCTGCACAGGAAGCCTTCGACATCGAATACTGGCAGCTCGAGGAGGCCAAGCTGCAGCGACTGCCGAAGCCGAAGGCGCTTGCCGGTCAGATCGCGCTGGTCACCGGCGGCGCCGGCGGCATCGGCCGCGCCACCGCCACCCGGCTGCTGCGCGAAGGCGCCTGCGTGATGCTGGCCGACATCGACGAGGCCGCATTGGCCAGCGCCAACGACGAGCTTTCGAAAACCTACGGCAAGGACCTCGTCCGTCCGGTGCGGATCGATGTGACCTCGGAAGATCAGGTGCTTTCCGGCTTCGCCGAGACTGCGGTCGAGTTCGGCGGCATCGACATCCTGGTGTCCAACGCAGGTCTGGCCTCCTCGGCGCCGATCGAGGAAACGACGCTGGCCTTGTGGAACAAGAACATGGACATCCTGTCCACCGGCTATTTCCTCGTTTCGCGCGAGGCCTTCCGGTTGTTCCGCGCCCAGAAGATCGGCGGCAATGTCGTCTTCGTCGCCTCCAAGAACGGGCTTGCCGCTTCGCCGAACGCGTCCGCCTACTGCACGGCCAAGGCTGCCGAGATCCATCTGGCCCGCTGCCTCGCGCTGGAAGGGGCGGAGGCGCAGATCAGGGTCAATGTCGTCAATCCGGACGCCGTGCTGCGCGGCTCCAAGATCTGGTCCGGCGAATGGAAGGAACAGCGCGCCGCCGCCTATAAGATGTCGACCGACGACCTTGAGGAGCATTACCGCTCGCGCTCGATGCTGAAGCGCTCGGTCTTCCCGGAGGACATCGCCGAAGCGATCTATTTCTTCGCCTCGGACATGTCTGCCAAGTCCACGGGGAACATCGTCAACGTCGACGCCGGCAACGCGCAGAGCTTTACGCGTTAGGCGCGCACTTCCCTTCTCCCCGTTCTACGGGGAGAAGGTGCCCGAAGGGCGGATGAGGGGCGACGCCAGCCGACGAATACTGGGAGAAAGTGCAGTGTCCGAAACGATCATCTCGACTGACGTCGTCGAAAAAAGCAACGCCACGCGCGAAGCCGACCTCGAGCGCGACTACGCTGCGCTCGGCGAGCGCCTCGACCGGCGCGGTATCGCCATCGACGCTATCCGCGACAAGGTCGAGAAATTCGGCGTCGCGATCCCGTCCTGGGGCGTCGGCACCGGCGGCACGCGCTTTGCCCGTTTTCCAGGCGCCGGCGAGCCGCGCGACATCTTCGACAAGATCGAGGACTGCGCCGTTATCAGCCAACTGACGCAGGCAACACCAACCGTCTCGCTGCACATCCCGTGGGACAAGGCGGATCCGAACCGGTTGAAGCAGGCGGCCTCGCGCTTCGGCCTCGGCTTCGACGCCATGAATTCCAACACCTTCTCCGACGCCAAGGACCAGAAGCTCTCCTACAAATTCGGCTCGCTGTCGCATGCCGATGCCGGCACGCGCAGGCAAGCAGTCGAGCACAATCTCGAATGCATCGAGATCGGTAAGACGCTTGGATCGAAAGCGCTGACGGTGTGGATCGGCGACGGCTCCAACTTCCCCGGCCAGGTCAATTTCGCGAAGGCCTTCGAGCGCTATCTCGACGCCATGCGCGAAATCTATGCCGGCCTACCGTACGACTGGCGGCTGTTCACCGAGCACAAGATGTATGAGCCGGCCTTCTATTCGACGGTCGTGCAGGACTGGGGCACCAACTACATCATCGCCAAAGAACTCGGCGACAAGGCCTTCTGCCTGGTCGATCTCGGCCACCACGCGCCCAACGTCAACATCGAGATGATCGTGTCGCGGCTGATCCAGTTCGGCAAGCTCGGCGGCTTCCACTTCAACGATTCCAAATATGGCGACGACGATCTCGACGCCGGCTCGATCGACCCGTACCGGCTGTTCCTCGTCTTCAACGAGCTGGTCGATGCGGAGCTTTCGGGCGCCAAGGGTTTCCACCCCGCGCATATGCTCGACCAGAGCCACAACGTCACCGATCCGATCGAAAGCCTGATGCTGTCTGCCGTCGAGGTGCAGCGCGCCTATGCGCAGGCGCTGCTGGTCGACCGCATGGCGCTGGAAGGTTTCCAGGATGCCAATGACGCGCTGATGGCGACGCAGACGCTAAAGGCGGCCTACCGCACCGACGTCGAGCCGATCCTCGCCATGGCGCGGCTGAAAACCGGCGGCGCCATCGATCCGGTCGCCGCCTATCGCGAGGCCGGCTACCGGGCCAAGGTCGCGGCGGAGCGGCCGGCTGTTGCGGGTGGCGGCGGCGGCATCGTTTGAGATTGGCCGATCTCCCTCCTTGTGGGGGAGATGTCCGGCAGGACGGAGGGGGGCGCTGTCCCGCCAACATCTCAAAATCTTCCGTTTGCACATTAAACGGTTGGAGATAGTCGAGCATCCGAAGGTTGACGATCCTTCGCGCTCCCGTCTGCCCTGCCGGGCATCTCCCCTCTTGCGGGGGAGATTGGCTGGCATCGGCCTCGGCTCTCTCTTCCTGCAACCTGGAACTTGCCAGCGGGCGAAAACCAATATGTGTTCGGTCGTATTGATGGATGGACTCGGCCGCTCCAAGTAGCTCTTCTACGTACGCAGCATTTGGAGCACCGCCATGCCCTTGACCCGCCGGACGCTGATCGCCATCAGCCTTTCGCTCACCTTTGCCTTCACGCCGACCACCGTCTTCGCCGCTTCGCCAACTCCCGCCAAGGGCGAGCACGGCATGGTGGTGACTGCCCAGCATCTTGCAACCGAAGTCGGCGTCGACGTGCTGAAGAAAGGCGGCAACGCGGTCGATGCCGCGGTCGCCGTCGGCTATGTGCTCGCCGTGGTCTATCCCAATGCCGGCAATATCGGCGGCGGCGGCTTCATGACCGTGCGCATGAAGGACGGCCGCACGACCTTTCTCGATTTCCGGGAGCGCGCGCCGCTCGCGGCGACCAAAACCATGTATCTCGACAAGGACGGCAAGCCGATCAAAGGCGCCAGCCTCGACGGCTATCTCGCGGTCGGCGTGCCTGGCTCGGTCGCGGGCTTCGAGATGGCGCGTGAGAAATACGGCACGCTTCCGCGGCAGGAATTGATGGCGCCGGCGATTGCATACGCCAAAGACGGCTTCGTGCTTAACCAGGGCGACGCCGCGTCATTCGCCGGCGGCGCCGAGCGGCTGGCGAAGGACCCGGCTGCCGCCGCGATCTTCCTGAAAAAGGACGGCAAGCCTTACGGCATAGGCGAGAAGCTCGTTCAGCCGGACCTTGCCGCCTCCCTTTCGGCGATCTCGGACAAAGGCCCGGACGCTTTCTACAACGGCGCCATCGCCGATGAAATCGTCAAGGCGAGCGGCGCGAAAGGCGGCATCCTCGCCAAGCCCGATTTCGAGCAATATGCCGTGCGTGAGCTGAAGCCGGTGACCTGTTCCTATCGCGGCTACGAGATCATTTCCTCGCCGCCGCCGAGTTCGGGCGGCGTCATCATCTGCGAGATCCTTAATGTATTAGAGGGCTATCCGCTCTCTTATCTCGGCGCCGGCTCGGCCGAGACGGTTCACGTCATGGTGGAAGCCATGCGCCACGCCTATGTCGACCGCAACTCGGCGCTCGGCGACCCGGATTTCGTCGACAATCCGGTCTCGAAGCTAATCGACAAGGCCTATGCGAAAGACATCCGCGACAAGATCGATCCCTTTCGCGCGGGCGTCTCGAAGGAGCTGATGCCGAAAGGCTTCGGCGAGTCGAAGGAAACCACGCATTATTCGATCATCGACAAGGACGGCAACGCGGTGGCGGTCACCTACACGCTGAACGGCTCCTTCGGCGCCGGCGTCGTCGCCGACGGCACCGGCATCCTGCTCAACAACGAGATGGACGATTTCACCCAGAAGCCGGGCGTGCCCAACCTCTACGGCCTGGTCCAGGGCGAGGCCAACGCCATCCAGCCGAAGAAGACGCCCTTATCCTCGATGAGCCCGACGATCGTGACCAAGGACGGCAAGCCGTTCATGGTCATCGGCAGCCCGGGCGGCTCGCGCATCATCACCATCACGCTGGAGGCGATCGTCAACGTCATCGACCACGGCATGGACATCCAGCAGGCGATCGACGCTCCGCGTATCCATCATCAATGGCTGCCGGACACGGTCTATGTCGAACCATTCGGGCTGTCGCCGGACACGGAGAAGCTGCTTGCCGGCATGGGCTATCACCTCGATCTCAGCGACCAAACCTGGGGGCAGGCGGCCGGCATCCTAGTCGGTGGCAAGAGCCTGGCACAGATCGAGAAAGGCGGCGGAGCTCGCTACAACGGCGCCATCGACAGCCGCGCTGCCGCCGGTGAGGCTTTGGGATATTAATTGATCAGGTGACCAGCGTGATGGTCGAGGCGATCAGCATCACGGCGGCGATAGCGACGAACAGCGCATAGATGCGCGGCCGGTCGAGCAGCAGCGCATTGCCCGAGATCCAGGCCGCCGTGGCGCCGCCAAGCGCGAACAGGAAGCCGTTGCGGTGGCCGAAGGACATGGAGGCGGCCATCAGGCCGCCGATGATCAGCGCGCCGAAGACGATGATGACGGCGACCGCGTATTTCTCGAAATCATTGCCGCCACCCATCGCCGGCCCCATCGCATTGAGATTGGGCAGGTCGTCAGGGTCGAAGGGGCTGGTCGAGCCATATTCGTCTTGACCGAGGGATTCGCGCATCATTCGTTCTCCGCTGGGCGGCAACAAACCATCAACGCCTGCCGAGCGCAACCCGGCAAAACCGCCACTGCGACGCATTCGCCGCCCGGCTGATGCCGGCGTGCCACGGTTTCCCGGTCGGTTTCAACGGCGTAGCGGCGTTGCGGTTCCCACAGCATGATGCCGAAAAGTGTGAAGCGGTTTTCCGACGATATCATGCTCACCTCAGGCCCTGATCTACCTGGAAAAATCACTGCGCACGATGCCGTGCCGCTGCAGCTTGTCGTAGAAGGTCTTACGCGGGATGCCGAGCGCCTCGATGGTACGCCGGACGTCGCCGTCATTGCGGCCAAGTGTCTCGCGGATGATCTCGGCCTCGTAGCGATCGAGCCGCTCAGGCAAGGGCACGGAGGTGTCGCGTTCCGTTGCCGCCGGGGAAGGCGATCCGGCAACGTCCTCCAGCCCGAGCACGAAACGTTCGGCGAAATGAGCGAGCTCGCGCACATTGCCCGGCCAGTCATGGTCGCTGAGATGGCGCTGGACCGAGGCGGAGATTGCCGGCACGGCGCGCCTGAAGCGGGCCGCCGCCCGCTCGGCGAAGTATCCGAACAACAACGGCACGTCGTCCCGCCGCTCGCGCAGCGGCGGGATCGACAGCGTCACCACATTGAGCCGGTAATAGAGATCCTCGCGGAAAGCGCCGCGCTGGCTGGCATCGCCGAGATCGACCTTGGCTGCCGCGACCACCCTCAGGTCGACCGGCCGCACCTCATTGGTACCGAGCGGCGTCACCTCGCGCATTTCCAAGACGCGCAGCATCTGCACCTGTGTCGAGGCCGGCATGCTTTCGATCTCGTCGAGAAACAGCGTGCCGCCGCTCGAATGCTCGATACGGCCGACGCGCTTCTTCTGCGCGCCGGTGAAGGCGCCGGCCTCATGGCCGAACAATTCGCTTTCGATCACCGTCTCCGGCAGCGTGCCACAGTTGAGCGCGACGAAATTGCCCTTGGCGCGGCGGCTCCAGCGATGCAGCAGGCTCGCCACCACCTCCTTGCCGGAGCCGGTCTCGCCGGTCACCAGCACGTCGACATCGGTATCGGCGATCTGCCGCAATGTCCGGCGCAGCCGCTCGATCGCCGGCGTCTGGCCGATCAGCGGCAATCCCTCCTGCGCCTGCTCTGCCGCTTCTCGTAAAGCGCGGTTTTCCATCACCAGGCGGCGTTTTTCCGCGGCGCGCGCGACGCTCTGCGCCAGCCGGTCGGCGGCAAAAGGCTTGGTGATGAAGTCGTAGGCGCCGTCCTTGATCGCCTTGACCGCCATGGCGATGTCGCCATGGCCGGTGACCAGGATGACGGGGATATCGGGGTCGAGCCGCAGCACGCGGTCGAAAAGCTGCAGCCCGTCGATTTCCGGCATGCGGATATCCGACACCACCACGCCGGCGAAATTCCTGTCGAGCGCTGCCAGCGCTTCCTTCGCCACCGCGTAGGCGGATACCGCAAAGCCGGCTAGCTCCAGCGTCTGCTTAGTCGCCTTGAGAAGATCACTGTCGTCGTCGATCAGGATCACTGGTGCCGGTTCATGCTTCGTCATGCGCCGGCCTTCGACAGATGGATGGTGAAGCGTGTTCCCTGGCCGCTGCTCGAAACCTCGATGCGCCCGCCATAGTCGGCGACGATGTCCTTTGAGATGACGAGGCCGAGCCCGAGGCCTTTTTCCTTGGAGGTGGTGAAGGGCGTGAACAGCGATTTCAGGATCGCAGGCGGGATGCCCGGTCCGTTGTCGGAAACGACCAGCGCCACGTCTTCGGTGGTTTCGGTGGCGAAGACTTCGACCCGCGCGCCATCACGGCCATCGAGCGCCTCAAGCGCGTTCTGGAAAAGGTTGATCAGCACCTGCTCCAACCGCAGCCGGTTGCCCATCACCTTCAGCGCCGGCGGCGGCAGCGTGATCGCCAGCGCGTCCAGCCGGCCGGCGAAGCGGCTCCTGAGCAACACCACGGCGCCTTCGATCACGCTGCGCAGCTCAACCGGCTCGGCGGCGGTGCGGCCCTTGCGGGCAAAGGCTTTCAGCTCTTCGGTGATCGAGCCGATGCGCTCGGTCAGCGCGGCGATGGCGCCAAGGTTCTCTTCGGCCGACGCGCTCTGCTTGCGCTCCAGGAAGACGCGCGCATTGTCGGCATAGGCGCGGATCGTCGCCACCGGCTGGTTGATCTCATGCGCGACGCCGGCCGCGACCTGGCCAAGCGTGGCAAGCCGGTTGGCCTGCACCAGCTCCTGCTGCATGACCTGCAGCTTGGCCTCGGTGCTGCGATGGTCGGCGATCTCGGCCTGCAGCCGGTCGCGTGCCAGGCTGAGATCCTGCGTGCGCTCGACGACGCGGCGCTCGAGCTCGGCCCGCGCGGCCTGCTCGGCGGCGATCCGCATCTGCGCGGACTGCCTGCGCCACAACAGATAGGCGGCTAATGCAAGGAGCGGGACAAGGACACCCAGTGTCAGCAGCCGCATCTCGCGCTGCGCCGCCGCGATCGGCGCGTCGGCCGGAACGAGATAGTCGAGCCGCCACGGCGTCGACGGCACCGCGGTCGACAGCCGCAGATACTCGGCGTCGCTGCCCCCGGGCATGATGGCATGGACCAGCGCGACATCGGAGCTGAGCGGCTGCGGTTTGGTGACCGGCAAGGATACCAGCGGCGCATCGCCGAATTGCCGGCTAGCGCGGATATCGGCGAGCACCGGCCGGCTGAGCGGTTCTGTCGTCAGGAAGCGCCAGGAGGGCACGCTGGTGATCAGCACCACGCCATGCGCATCGCTGACATAGGCGGGGCGGTTGGCCTCGTGCCAGTCGGCCTCGAGCTGGTCGAATTCCATCTTGACCACGACGACGCCGAGCGGCCCCGAAGCGCCGTCGACACGGCGCGAGATGTAGAGGCCTGGGCGCTTGCTGACATTGCCGAGCGCGAAATATTCGGCCGTGCCGGACTGCATCGCGCCCGAGAAGTAGGCGCGGAAACCATAGTCGTTGCCGACGAAGCTCACCGGCTCGCGCCAATTGCTGGAAGCGATCGCCAAGCCGTCCGTGCCGGTGACATAGAGCACCGAGGCCTTGGTGCCGGACACCAGCCCTTCGAGCTTGCGGTTGAGCACGTCGATCGCGGCAGGGCTGCGTTGCGTCAGCGCGTCATGCACCTGCTGGTCCTCCGACAAAAGCAGCGGTAGCGCGCGCGGATTTTCCAACACAGCGCGCAACAGCGCGACCTTGAGGTTGGCGTCGGTGCGCCCTTGCGTGGCTAAAGCCTCGATCTCGGTCGAACGGCCGTAGAGGCCGGCGCCGTAAAGCGCCGCGAGCACGATCAGCAGCGCCACCGCCGCGAACAGCAGCCAGGCGCGACGCGCCCGCCCGGCAAGCAGTTCGGGCGTGGCAGTAAGGACAGCGGCAGGGCGTTGCAGCATGCCGCATCTGTGCATGATTTCGCACAAACCGCAAATCGATCTATGCGGATAGCCGCACTAGCCTTCTCCAAAGCACTTGTCGCAAAATCGAAAAATCAAACAAAATCAACAAAGAGAGACACCCGGCACCATCTGGCACGCGCGTTGCAGATGCTTCCGCAGCAGCCGCGAGGCTGTGGAGGTCAACAGCCCCCTGGGAGGTCGAGCGTTTCGATCGGGGGCCGAACGGAGGATATCATGCAGACAGCAATCGCTGCCGCCGAACCGCGCGGCAAGGTTCCCTTTTACCGGCATCTCTATGTCCAGGTCCTGGTGGCGATCGCCGCCGGCATCTTGCTTGGCCATTTCTATCCCGACCTGGGCGCCTCGCTGAAGCCGCTTGGCGACGCCTTCATCAAGCTGGTCAAGATGGTCATTGCACCGGTGATCTTCCTCACCGTGGCGACCGGCATCGCCGGCGTTTCCGACCTGCACAAGGTCGGCCGCGTCGCCGGCAAGGCGATGATCTATTTCCTTGTCTTCTCGACGCTGGCGCTCATCGTCGGCCTCGTCGTGTCGAACGTTATCCAGCCCGGCGCCGGCATGCACATCAACCCCGCGACCCTCGACCCATCGAAGGTGGCGACCTTCACCGAGAAGGCGCATGACACGACGATCGTCGGCTTCCTGATGAACATCATTCCGGACACCATCACCGGCGCCTTCGCCCAAGGCGACATCCTGCAGGTGCTGTTCTTCTCGGTGCTGTTCGGCATCGCGCTGGCGATGGTTGGCGAACGTGGCCGTCCGGTCGTCGATTTCCTGCAGGCGCTGACCGCGCCGGTCTTCCGCCTCGTCGCCATACTGATGAAGGCCGCCCCGATCGGCGCTTTCGGCGCCATGGCTTTCACCGTCGGCAAATACGGCATCGGCGCGATCGCCAACCTCGCCTTGCTGATCGGCACTTTCTATCTGACGTCGCTGCTCTTCGTGCTCGTCGTGCTCGGCGCTGTGGCATGGTATAACGGCTTCTCCATCCTGGCGCTGATCCGCTACATCAAGGAGGAATTGCTCCTGGTGCTCGGCACCTCGTCCTCCGAGGCGGCGCTGCCCGGCCTGATGGCCAAGATGGAGCGCGCCGGCTGCAACCGCTCGGTGGTCGGCCTGGTCATCCCGACCGGCTATTCCTTCAACCTCGATGGCACCAACATCTACATGACGCTGGCAGCGCTGTTCATCGCCCAGGCGACCGATACGCCGCTCACCTTCGGCGACCAGATACTGCTTCTGCTGGTCGCCATGCTGAGCTCTAAGGGCGCCGCCGGCATCACCGGCGCCGGCTTCATCACTTTGGCCGCGACGCTCTCGGTCGTGCCCTCGGTGCCGGTCGCCGGCATGGCGCTGATCCTCGGCGTCGACCGCTTCATGTCGGAATGCCGCGCGCTCACCAACTTTGTCGGCAACGCGGTCGCGACCATCGTCGTGGCCCGCTGGGAAGGCGAGCTCGACCAGAAGCAATTCGCCGCCGCCATGGCCGGCCAGTTGCCGGAAGAGGCAGATCTTGCGCTCTCGGGCGGCCTGCAGCCCGCCTAGCCAACCAGCATCCTCCCGATGCCGAGCAGGCCGCGGCAAGCGCCGCGGCCTGTTCTTTTTGTCGGCTGCCGCATAGGGTGGCGCGGCGCGGCACTCCTGCCGGTGCATTCCCGTTGCATTCAGGGGCGGTCGATGAGCAGTGCGTTTCCCGAGATCTATGTCGTTCGCCATGGCGAGACGGAGTGGAGCGCCTCGGGCAGGCACACCGGCCGCACCGATATCCCCTTGACCGCCAAAGGCGAAGAGGCCGCGCGCGGCATCTCCGATCGGCTCAAGGGGCTGACGTTCCAGGCGGTCTGGTCAAGCCCCTCGCAGCGCGCTTTCGACACCTGCCGGCTCGCCGGCTTCGGCGAGCCCGCGGTGAAGAAATCCGACCTGCAGGAATGGGACTACGGCGCTTATGAAGGCGTGACGACCAAGGAGATCCTGTCCAAGCGACCCGGCTGGCAATTGTTCCGCGACGGCTGTCCGGGCGGCGAGACGGCGGCCGATGTCGGCGCACGCGCCGATGCCATCATTGCCGGGCTGCGCGCGATTGCCGGCAATGTGCTCATCTTCTCCAGCTCGCATTTCCTGCGTGTCTTCGCAGCGCGCTGGGTCGGCCTGCCGCCGGAAGGCGGCGAGCACTTTGTGCTCGATACCGCCAGCCTTAGCATCCTGGGCTACGAGCATGATCTGACCGAGCCGGTCATCCGGCGGTGGAACCAGAAGTAGCCGCAGCTCGATAGCAGCTCAGGCGTCTCTGGAGATTAGGCGAAACCCCTCAGCCTCGTCATCCACGGGCGGAGCAAGGAGCGAAGCGACGCGGCGCAGACCCTAGAATCCATGCCGTTACCAATGAGCGTTGCCGCGGTGCAGAGCGACCCCTGTCTTGCACCGCCTTTACCCTTTGCGCCAGGTCACGGAATGGATCCTCGGGTCTGCGCGTCCGCTTCGCTCCTGCTCCGCCCGTGGATGACGAGGCTGAGGCGTTTCGGCTAGACTCTGACCATCGCCAGCTCCTCGGCCGTCAAATGCCGCGCCTTGCCCTTGGCAAGCTCGCCAAGCTGCAGCCGCCCGATCGCCACCCTGACCAGCCTCAGCACCTCGATGTCGAAGGCGGCGAGCAGCCTGCGGATCTGCCGGTTGCGTCCCTCGTCGAGCACGATCTCCAGCCAGGCTGTCCGCCCGCCGCTGCGCAACAGCGCGATCGAGCTTGCCGTGAGCAACTCGCCGTCGAGGACGGCGCCCTGACGACAGCGCTCCAGCATTTCCTCGTCGGGCGCGGCCGCGATCTGCACGTGATAGGTCTTGGCGACATGCGAGGCGGGGTCGAGCAGGCCGTTTGCCCAGCGCGTGTCGTTGCTCATCAAAAGCAGCCCTTCGCTCGCCTTGTCTAGCCGGCCGACGGGCGACACGAACGGCAGGTCAAGCCCTCCCAGGCAGTCATAGACGGTGCCGCGGCCCTCCGGGTCGTCGCGGGTGGTGACCAGCCCGCGCGGCTTGTTGACCATCAGATAGACCGTGCGCTCGGCAATGACGCGCTCGCCGTCGACGGTGATGCGGTCGCCATCGGGATCGATGCGCAGCAAGGCATCGCGCACCGTCTTGCCGTTGACCTGCACGCGGCCGTCGACGACGAGACGCTCGGCCTGCGTGCGCGAGCAGAAGCCAAGCTTGGACAGCGCTCGGGCGAGGTTGACTTTGGCGACGATGGATTGTCTGTCGGGTTGGCGTGCCACTATCTTTGTCTTCGAACGTCTCAAAACGCCGCAACCGATGCCACGCCTGGCGAGATGGGCGCAAGCGGCTCCGTCACCTACTTCGGGTCGTCCAACGTCACTCCTGCGGCGCGCTCAGCCGCCGGTAGGTGACGCCGTCGAATGTTGCCGTCACGAAGCTGTTGACCGACATCTTGCGTTTGCGCCCGTCGCTGCAGGCATAGAGCGGCCAGCCGGCCTCGCTGCACTCGCTGGCTATGCAGATGCGGGTTACGCAGTTGCCTGTGGTCAGCCGGAAGCCGCCCTTGCCGGCAAAACCCTGCAGCAGGCTGCCATCCGAGGAACGCCATGTCCGCTGCTGGAATTCAGGCCGCAGCTGAAGAGGTTCGAGCGGGGCGGCGAGGTTGGCGGTGCCGATAACTCCGGCGAGCAGCAGGCGATAGCGCGCCATTCCGGTCGTATAGGCGGTCACGAGGTCGGATTCGCCCGAGTAAGTCGTTGCAAGCTCGGAGCCATCGAGCAGGTGAGACGCCTGCCCGCCCGCCTCTGTCGGTCCCGCCAGGGCAACCAGGGCAACAAGGGCCAGGCAAGCGCGTGACATCTCGATTTCCAGCAGCCATGCATATCCCGGCGTGCCAGCGCCCCCGGCTGCCTGCCTTACCATCTCGCCGATTGGCCTCCGGCGCAAGATCAGCCGTGGCCTCCCATCCGCGCCAGGCATCGGGCCTGGTCGCGGGGCCGACCAAGCTCTTCGTAGCGGCCGGCCGCCTCCTCGAAGGCGGCGCGCGCGCGCACTTCCTTGTCCTGTGCCCGCCGCTGCACGCCCCGCGCCTCCCAAAGCGCTGCTGCCCAAGGGCCGCCTTGCCACATGCCGGCGATGCGTTCAGCGTCGTTCAGGCGGCGGTCGACCTGTTCCAATTCGCCCGCCTCGGCAAGCGCGATCGCAGAGGCGGTGCGCAACGCCATCGAGCATGGCTGGCAGGCGCCCGGCGTCAACAGCCTGTCGCCCGCGAGGATCTCCTCGGCGACCATTTTCGGCGTCGATGCCGCCCGCACCGCCAGCGCCTGCATGCGCATGATGAGATGCGGCGAAAGCCAGGAACGTTCGGCATCGGTGAGGCCGCGCTGGATCAGGCGACTGGCTCGCCATTTCTGGCCGCGCTCCAGGGCGATCTCGGCCAGCCGCTCGATCGCCAGCACACGGCCGGCAACCGCGTCCGACTCGAGGAGCAGCCGCTCGGCTTCAGTAAGGAATTGCTCGGCTTTGTCGAGCTCGCCCGAAAACAACGCCGCCTCGCCGAGGAGCAGGCAGGCGAGACCGCGCCCGGCGCTCGATTCCGCCTC
This sequence comes from Mesorhizobium sp. B1-1-5, assembly GCF_006443065.1. NCBI lineage: Bacteria > Pseudomonadati > Pseudomonadota > Alphaproteobacteria > Hyphomicrobiales > Phyllobacteriaceae > Mesorhizobium > Mesorhizobium sp. B1-1-5. Next base: position 24,295 of record NZ_VFWS01000039.1, read on the forward strand.
CTCGGCCACCGCGAGCAGTTCCTCGGCCAGCCCGGCGACTTCGGCATGGCCTTTGGCGCTGCACAGACAGAACTCGGACAGGCACAGATGTCCATCGAAGACATGTTGCACGAAGGCCGGCTTGGCGCGGACCCATTCGATGAATTCGGACCGGAACAGCTGCGGCCATCGCGCCTGCATCATCGAGGCAAGTCCCAGCAGCGCGCTCGCCTCGCCGACCTCGCGCGGCAAATCGGCGCCCAGCGCCAGATCGCGTGTCTGCCGCGCGATCTCGCTCGCCCTGTCGAACTCGCCGCTCTGCAGGTGCACCAGGCCCCAGGCAAGCGAGGTGCGGATGCGCTCCGAGGGGCTGACTGTCTCCGTGCCTGATAGCGTCAGCGCCTTCTCGTAGAGCGCGATCGTCGCGGCGCTCGGCCCGACGCCGAGCTCGGCATGCAGGTTGTCGCGAAGCTGGTTGAACTGGCGGATCGCCTCGACGCGGTTGCCGGCATCGAGCGCCGCCTGCATCAGTGCGCATTGCGCCTGCTCGTCGGCCGGGTCGAGCGCGATGAGCCGCTGCCACAAGCCGCCGGCGCGCAACAGGTCGCTGTAGCGTTGCTGTATCTGCGCGCGGGGGGTGTCGAGCCATTCGACGAAAAGGTCGTCGGGCAAGAGCCTGCCGCCATAGAGGTCGGCCGCATGTTCGAAAGTGCTTTTGTCGCCGCCCCGGAGCGCCGCTTTTGCGGCCGTCTCGAAGTTTTCGATATCGATGTCGAGCTCCGCATCGGGTGCGAGCGCGATTATGTCGTTGCCGATCTCGATTAGTTCATGGGCGCCAAGCGCGCGGCGCGCGAAATGGACGGCTTTGCGGAGGCTGCCGCCGGCCGCTTCCAGCTCGGCGTCGGGCCAGAAAGTCTCCATCACCTGCTCGCGGTGCATGCGATGCGCGGGCCTCAGCGCGAGCAGCTTGACCAGCGCGGCGGCGCGTTCGCGTCGCCAGTCGGCCCCTGGTATCGCCCGGCCGTCGACACTGACGGCGAAGCGGCCGAGCAGATGGATCGAAACGCGCATCAAAGCACCATCCGGAAGAAGGAGAGCCGGCGCCAAAGCAATCACCAGCCGGCGGTGGTCGGGGAACGCTGGCGGAACATAGATTTCCTAATATGCCTTCGCAATCAAAATCCAACCGAAAGGAAATGACCATGTCACTCCGTATCGCAGACATCGCCCCCGACTTCACCGCCGACACCACGCAAGGTCCGATCTCCTTCCACGAGTGGCTGGGCAAGGACTGGGGCATCCTGTTCTCGCATCCTAAGGACTACACGCCGGTCTGCACCACCGAGCTCGGTTACATGGCGCGCCTCAAGCCCGAATTCGACAAGCGCGGCGTCAAGGTCATCGGCCTGTCCGTCGACCCGGTCGAGAAGCATGCCGGCTGGGCGAAGGACATCGCCGAGACGCAAGGCATGGCGCCGAACTTCCCGATGATCGGCGACCCGACGCTCGCCGTCTCGCAGCTCTACGACATGCTTCCGGCGTCGGCGGGCAACAGCGCCGACGGCCGCACCGCCGCCGACAATCAGACGGTTCGCAATGTCTACGTCATCGGCCCCGACAAGAAGATCAAGCTCGTCATATCCTACCCGATGACGACGGGCCGCAACTTCGACGAGGTGCTGCGCGTCGTCGACTCCCTGCAACTGACGGCCAAGCATCGCCTGGCGACTCCGGTGAACTGGAAGCCCGGCGACGACGTCATCATCGCCGGTTCGGTGTCGAACGATGAAGCAAAGCAGCTCTATCCGCAGGGCTGGAAGGAACCGAAACCCTATATCCGCATCGTGCCGCAGCCTGTGCTGACCTGACAGGTCAGGCATCGAGATCTGAGGCGACGGGCATCGGCGGCGAGGACGTGAGAGACACATCCCCGCCGCCCCACAACCGAAAGACAGTGAGCAAATTCAATCCGGCGCTTCTGCATAGCGCCAAGACGTGGGGAACCGAGATGAGCACTGCAAACAAACCGCGCATCGTCGTCCTGGGAGCGGGCTTTGGCGGCCTGGAACTGACGACGCTGCTGTCCGAGGCAATGGGCGACGGCATCGATGTCACGCTCATCGACAAGAGCGACGCCTTCGTGTTCGGCTTTTCGAAACTCGACGTCATGTTCGGCCTGAAGGCGGCGGAGGCGGTCCGCTTGCCCTACAACCGTTACGCCAAGCCCGGCGTGAAATTGCTGAGGCGCACCATCACCGCGATCGATCCAGAAAGGCGCCGTGTCACCACCGACGACGGTGTCTACGATGCCGATTACCTGATTGTCGCGCTTGGCGCTGAATATGATTTCGACGCTACGCCTGGGCTGTCGGGCACCAACGAGTTCTATTCGGTTGCCGGCGCGGATCGGCTGCGCGACGTGTTGCCGGGCTTCAAGAAAGGCAGGGCGATGGTCGGCGTCTGCGGCGCGCCCTACAAATGCCCGCCGGCCCCGAGCGAATGCGTGTTGATGCTGCATGACTATCTGGTGCGGCAAGGCGTGCGCGAGGCCTGTGAGGTATCGCTGGTGCTCCCGCTCGGCAGCCCGGTGCCGCCGTCGCCCGATACTTCGAAGGCGCTGCTTGCGGCTTTCGCCGAGCGCGGCATCAAGTTCATTCCCAGCCGTCGCGTCGCCTCGGTCGACAATAGCCGAAACGTGGCGGTGCTCGACGACGGCACCGAAATGCCGTTCGACCTTTTCCTCGGCGTCCCCAAACATCGCGTGCCGCCGGTCGTGCTGGAAAGCGGCATGTCGGAGAACGGCTGGATCCCGGTCAACCCGCGCACGCTCGAGACGAAATACCGGAATGTCTACGCGGTCGGTGACGGCGCCAACACCGGGACGCCCAAGGCCGGCGTCTTCGCCGAAGGTGCCGCGCGCGCCGTTGCCTCAGCACTCGTCGCCAAGCTGCGTGGCAGCGGAAACGGCACGCTCTATGACGGCTTCGGCACCTGTTACATCGAATTCGGTGGCGGCCGCATCGGCAAGGTCGAGGTCGATTTCTTTTCTGGCCCCGCGCCGACAGGCAACTACTATGAGCCTTCGGTGGCGTTGCGTGCCGACAAGGAAAAGTTCGGCTCAAGTCGACGGTCGCGCTGGTTCGGCTCGTAAGCCTGTGACAACCGCAGTGATGGGCGCGGACGCCGCCGCCAGACGGCGGCGCACCGGCAAATCCGGAGGCGGTCTGTCAGCTTCCCTCAGCCGTTTGCAGCCGACGGCAGCTCGAACAAGGTGGCGCCGTTCTCGCGCCCTCGGTCGACATAACCGATCACGCGGAACCATTTCGCGACGTCGGGCCTGTTCAGCCAACTGCGCGAATGGACGGGAAGGTTGCCGGCCAGCGCCTGGACATGGCGGATGTGGCGCTTGCAGAAGCGGACAGTCGTGGCGTTGAAGAAGTCCTCCTGCGCGGCAAAGAGCGTGTCGGCGGCGTCCGCGTGCTCATGCCAGGCGATGATCGCCACCGTCCTGTCGTCCTGCACGAGCGCATGCGCCCGGCCTTCCTTCAGGTTCATCATCAGATTGTCATAGGCGCTTTTGCTGTCCTTGCCGGCCGCCACATATTCGTCCGACATTCGCTTGGACAGGCCGCGGAAAACATCTTCCAGGTCTCCGACCGTCGCCGCGCGTGCTCTCATTTCTCCTCCTGACAGCCCGCCAGCAGTTTGCCCCAAGGAACAGGGATCACCAAGAAAACCAAATTCCCGATCCGGAGTGTACGCGCAATCTTGTTCCGCACGGAAGTGCCCGACCGCTGATCACGCTCGCATATCAGCGTTGGCTTGAGATCGCTTTTCCGCTGTCGGATCCCGGCGGCGGCTGCGTGCGCCTCGGCAATACAGACATCTGGCGGCCGATCTTGCCGCTGGCCTCACGCTGGCGACGACGGCGAGAGAACGCGTGTCGTTGAATTCATTGCAGCCCTGCCGTAAAAGGCGCAAGTTCTCGATGGCCTGCAAGGTCTGACTGCAGCGTTAGGGGTATGCATTGACGTCGAGCAGGCCGATCCTGGTCACCGGCGCAGCCGGCTTCATAGGTTTTCACCTTTGCCAGAGGCTGCTTGCCGAAGGCCGGCAGGTCGTCGGCCTCGATTCCATGAACGAGTATTACGACGTCACCTTGAAGCAGGCGCGGCTCGAGCGGCTGAAGGCGTTCTCAAACTTTCATTTCGAGCATGTCGATCTCGCCGACCGCGATGGCATCTCGGGGGTCTTTGCGTCGGTCGCGCCGCAGATCGTCGTCAACCTCGCCGCGCAGGCGGGCGTCCGCTACTCGCTGGTCAATCCGCATGTCTATGCCCAAAGCAATCTAAACGGCTTCCTCAACATCCTGGAAGGGTGCCGGCAGGCCTCGGTCGGCCATCTCGTCTATGCATCGTCAAGCTCGATCTATGGCGGCAGTACGCGCATGCCGTTCTCGGTGCATGATTCCGCCGACCATCCCCTCAGCCTCTATGCCGCCAGCAAGAAGGCAAACGAGCTGATGGCCCACACCTACAGCCATCTGTTCGGGCTGCCGACGACAGGCCTGCGCTTCTTCACCGTCTACGGTCCGTGGGGACGGCCCGACATGGCCTTGTTCATCTTCACCAAGGCCATTCTCGCCGGTCAGCCGATCGATGTCTTCAACCATGGCAACATGCAGCGGGATTTCACCTACATCGACGACATCGTCGAGGGAGTGGCCCGCGTCATGCAGCATCCAGCGACGCCCAATCCCGATTGGACAAGCGCTGCGCCGGACCCCGCGACGAGCACCGCGCCGTTCAGGATCCATAACATCGGCGACAGCTCGCCTGTCGAGCTCAGCCGGCTGATCGACGTTCTGGAAGACGCTCTCGGGCGCAAGGCAATCCGCAACCTGATGCCGCTGCAACCGGGCGATGTGCCTGCGACTTATGCCGACGTCGCTTCGCTCGAGGCGGTGATCGGCTTCAAGCCCAGGATTCCGATCGAGATCGGCGTCCCGCGCTTCGTGGAATGGTATCGGGATTTCTACCAGGTCTGATTGCAGGTCAGAGCAATTCCGGGAAAAGTGTGAGCGGTTGAGTTCGGCGCCTTCGCCATAACCTTCCGTCTGGAACTGCGTCAAAAACAAAGGGATAGAGCGGCGACTAACCGAGCTCGCCGCTCGTTCAGTCGGCCCGGCGTGCCTGCCTGTCGATCCAAAGCGCGATCAGCGTGCAGGCGGCGCCCGAAAGCAGGTAGGCGCCGGCGGCGATGAGGCCGAAATTGCCGGCCAGGAGCAGCGCCGCGAGCGGCGCGAAGCCGGCGCCGAACATCCAGGCCAGGTCCGATGTCACCGCCGAGCCGGTATAGCGGTGCTGGCGCGAGAAGCTCGATGCGACGACGCCCGAGGATTGCCCGAAGCTCAAGCCCAGCAGGATGAAGCCGAGCACCATGAATACCGTCTCGCCAAAGGTGCCGCCATTGAGAAGCTGCGGGGCGAAGCCGCTGAAGGCTGCGATGGCGACGGCGCCGCCGCCGAGCAGGGCGCGACGTCCGACGCGGTCGGCCAGCGGGCCTGATGCGACGATCGCCGCGATGCCGAACAGCGCGCTCACCGCCTCGATAACCAGGAAATGCTCCGGCCCTTCATTGGTGAACAGGAACACCCAGGACAGCGGGAACACCGTCACCATGTGAAACAGGGCGAAGCTCGCCAGCGGCGCGAAGGCGCCGACGACGACATTACGGCCTTCCGTGCGGATCATGTCCCTGATGCGGGTCGGCTGCAGGTCGCCGCTCTCATAGAGTTTAGAGAACTCGGGCGTCACCACGATGCGCAGTCTGGCAAACAGCGCCACGACGTTGATGGCGAAGGCGACGAAGAAGGGATAGCGCCAGCCCCAGGCGAAGAAGTCGTCGGCCGAGAGGTTGGCGACGAAGAAGGCAAACAGCGAGCTTGCCACGATGAGGCCGATCGGCGCGCCGAGCTGCGGGATCATCGCATAGATGCCGCGCCGGTTCTGCGGCGCATTCAGGGCCAGGAGGGAGGGCAGTCCGTCCCATGTCCCGCCGAGCGCTAGGCCCTGCAGGAAGCGGGTGAGCGCCAGCAGCCAGGCGGCGACCGCGCCGACATCCTCATAGGAGGGCAGGAACGCCATGGCGACCGTCGAGGTGCCGAGCAGGAACAGCGCGATCGTCAGCTTGGCGCCGCGGCCATAGGCGCGGTCGATCGCCATGAACAGCACGGTGCCGAACGGGCGCGCGATGAAGGCCAGCGCGAAGATGGCGAAGGAGTAAAGCGTTCCGACCAGCGGGTCGTGCGTTGGGAACACAAGCTTGGGGAACACGATCACGGAAGCGATCGCATAGACGAAGAAATCGAAGAATTCCGACGTCCTGCCGATGATCACGCCGACCGCGATATCGCCAGCGCTGACCTGGCCGTGATGCGAGCCGATCAGTCTGCTGTCCGTTTCGGAAGTCGAAGTTTCAGCCATCGTTTCCGTCGAGCTAAAGTTCGGAACGCGATTGTCGCCGTCCCGACGCGATGTTGTCGTTATCCAGACGCGATGTTGTCGTCATCCAGATGCGACGCTGTCGTCATCCAGATGCGATGTTGTCGTCATCCCATTATGCGTGCACACTTTCGCGAAAGCCATACCGGCTGGGCATTGGACAAATTGTCCAATGTCGTCGCCGTGCCTGCGGCAGTAGCCGTTGGTCCATATCGCATCGCAACCTGCACAGATCCTGCTGCAGGGCCATCGAGGGCAGCGTTTGATGAGACGATCCGGAGCCTTGCTTCTTTTTCCGCTCGCCGTGCTGCTGAGCGGCTGCGATCTGGTCGTGCTGGCGCCCGCGGGCGACGTGGCAGTGCAGCAGCGCGACCTGCTCGTCGTCTCGACACTGCTGATGCTGCTCATCATCCTGCCGGTCATGGCGCTGACCGTGCTGTTCGCCTGGCGCTACCGGCAATCCAGCACCACGGCGATCTACACGCCGGACTGGGACCATTCGACCAAGCTGGAACTGGTGATCTGGGCGGCACCCCTGCTCGTCATCATTTGCCTCGGCGCGCTCACTTGGCTCGGCTCCCATCTGCTCGATCCCTACCGGCGCATCGACCGGATCGAACCAGGACAGCCGGTCACCCAGAACCACAAGCCGCTCAGGGTCGACGTCGTCGCGCTTGATTGGAAATGGCTCTTCATCTATCCGGATTACGGCATTGCTTCCGTCAACGAGCTGGCGGCGCCGGTCAACCAGCCGATCGACTTCCGCATCACCTCCTCGACGGTGATGAACTCCTTCTACATTCCGGCTCTTGCCGGGCAGATCTACGCCATGCCCGCCATGGAGACGAAGCTGCACGCGGTCATCAACCGTCCAGGCACCTATTCCGGCTTCTCGGCCAACTACAGCGGCGCCGGCTTCTCCGGCATGCGCTTTGCGTTCCACGGCCTCTCCGATCAGGCCTTCGGTGAGTGGGTGACGCAGACCAAAGGTGCGCAGGCTACGCTCAGCCGCGAGACCTATCTCGATCTCGAGCGTCCGAGCGAGAACGAGCCGGTCCGCCACTATGCCTCCGTCGATTCCGACCTCTATGGCGCGATCCTCAATCTGTGCGTCGAGCGCGGCAAGATGTGCATGAACGAGATGATGTCGATCGACGCCAAGGGCGGCCTTGGCCTGGCCGGCGTGCGCAACACCTTGCCGCTGCAATACGACAAGCTTGCCCGGCGCGGCGCGGTGTTCGGCAACGATCCGTCCTATGTCGCCAGCATCTGCACGGCCGAGGAAGCGGCCGCCGCCTCGCGCGCGGCCCGCGATGCCGGCGCGAAATATTGGCCGGTGCGCGATCTTTCCCCACTGCGCGGGGCAGGGCTGCTCAGTCCAGGGAAGGCAGCCGCCGCGCCGACGCCGAGACGCCGTCGCTCGGCCTGCTGCGCTTCGAATTGTGAGGGATGACGGATGCCTGAGACGCTGACCAAGTTCATCTTCGGCCGCCTCACTCTGGAGTCGCTGCCGCTGCACGAGCCGATCGTCGTCGTCACCTTCATCGTCGTGGCGTTGGGCGGCCTCGCGGTGCTCGGCGCGGTCACCTATTTCAAGCTTTGGGGCTATCTGTGGCGCGAGTGGTTCACCAGCGTCGACCACAAGAAGATCGGCATCATGTACATGGCGCTCGGCCTCGTCATGTTGCTGCGCGGCTTCTCAGACGCCATCATGATGCGCCTTCAGCAGGCCATCGCCTTCAACGGTTCCGAGGGTTATCTCAACGCTCATCACTACGACCAGATCTTCACCGCCCATGGCGTGATCATGATCTTCTTCGTGGCGATGCCTTTCGTCACCGGGCTGATGAACTTCGTCGTGCCGCTGCAGATCGGCGCGCGCGACGTCTCGTTCCCTTTCCTCAACAATTTCAGCTTCTGGATGACGGTCGGCGGCGCGATCCTGGTCATGGCCTCGCTGTTCGTCGGCGAGTTCGCCCGCACCGGTTGGCTGGCCTATCCGCCGCTCTCCGGCATCAATTACAGTCCCGACGTCGGCGTCGATTACTACATCTGGGCGCTGCAGGTCGCCGGCGTCGGCACGACATTGTCCGGCATCAACCTGATCTGCACCATCATCAAGATGCGCGCCCCCGGCATGACCATGATGCGCATGCCGGTCTTCACCTGGACCTCGCTCTGCACCAACGTGCTGATCGTGGCGTCCTTCCCGGTGCTGACGGCGGTGCTGACGTTGCTCGCGCTCGACCGCTATGTCGGCACCAACTTCTTCACCAACGACTTCGGCGGCAACCCGATGATGTATGTGAACCTCATCTGGATATGGGGCCACCCCGAGGTCTACATCCTCATCCTGCCGCTGTTCGGCGTCTTCTCCGAGGTCACCTCTACCTTCTCCGGCAAGCGCCTGTTCGGCTACACCTCGATGGTCTATGCCACGATAGTCATCACCATCCTGTCCTATCTCGTCTGGCTGCACCACTTCTTCACCATGGGCTCCGGCGCCAGCGTCAATTCCTTCTTCGGCATCACCACGATGATCATCTCGATCCCGACCGGGGCGAAGATATTCAACTGGCTGTTCACCATGTATCGCGGCCGCATCCGCTTCGAATTGCCGATGATGTGGACGGTGGCCTTCATGCTCACCTTCGTCGTCGGTGGCATGACCGGCGTGCTGCTTGCCGTGCCGCCCGCCGACTTCGTGCTGCACAACAGCCTGTTCCTGATCGCGCATTTCCATAACGTCATCATCGGCGGCGTGCTCTTCGGCCTGTTCGCCGGCATCGCCTATTGGTGGCCCAAGGCCTTCGGCTTCAGGCTCGATCCGTTCTGGGGCAAGGTCTCGTTCTGGTGCTGGGTGCTCGGCTTCTGGCTCGCCTTCATGCCGCTCTATATTCTCGGCCTGATGGGCGTGACGCGTCGCATGCGCGTCTTCGACGATCCCTCGCTGCAGATCTGGTTCGTGATCGCCGCTTTCGGCGCCGTGCTGATCGCCTGCGGCATCGCCGCCTTCCTGGTCCAGATATTCGTCTCCATCCGCAAGCGCGAAACGCTGGCCGATCACACCGGCGATCCCTGGGACGGCCGCACCCTCGAATGGTCGACCTCCTCGCCGCCGCCGGCCTACAACTTCGCCTTCACGCCGGTCATTCGCGACAACGACGCCTGGTTCGACATGAAGAAGGCCGGCTACCGGCGCCCGCTGTCCGGCTTCAAGCCGATCCACATGCCTCGCAACACCGGCACCGGCGTCGTCCTGGCGGTGTTCAGCGTCGCGCTCGGCTTCGGCCTGATCTGGTACATGTGGTGGCTGGCGGCGCTGAGCTTCGTCTGCCTCATCGCAACCGCGATCGGCCACACCTTCAACTACCACCGCGACTTCGACATCCCGGCTGCCGAGGTCGCGCAAACGGAAGAGGCGAGAACGACGCTCCTCGCCGCTCAGGGCTAGGAATTAAGCATGGCATCGAGCGCGATCACGGCCGTCGCGGAACCGGTCTTCCACCTGGAAGAAGAGCACGCGCACGCCGAAGGCGGCAGCACCATGCTCGGCTTCTGGCTCTATCTGATGAGCGACTGCCTGATCTTCGCCATGCTGTTCGCGGCCTATGGCGTGCTCGGCGGCAATTATGCGGCGGGTCCGGCGCCGAAGGATCTGTTCGATCTCGGTCTGGTGGCGGTCAACACCACCATGCTGCTCTTGTCCTCGATCACCTATGGCTTTGCCATGCTGACCATGGACAAGGGCCGCGTCGGCGCGACGCAAGCCTGGCTCGTGGTGACCATCCTGTTCGGCCTGGCGTTCCTCTCCATCGAGCTTTACGAATTCGCGCACATGATCCATGAAGGCGCGACGCCGCAGCGCAGCGCCTTCCTGTCGTCCTTCTTCACCCTGGTCGGCACGCATGGCCTGCACGTGACCTTCGGCATCGTCTGGATGGTGACACTGATGGTGCAGGTCGCGAGACACGGCCTCATCGAGGCTAACCGCCGCCGGCTGATGTGCCTTTCGATGTTCTGGCACTTCCTCGACGTCGTCTGGATCGGCGTCTTCACCTTCGTCTACCTGATGGGGATGCTCAGATGAGCGCTCATGATCATGCCGATCGCGACCACACCCATGGCGGCGCCGCGCACGGGTCGCTGAGGGGCTACCTGATCGGCTTCGTCCTGTCGGTGATCCTCACTGCCATCCCGTTCTGGATGGTCATGACCGGCGCCATGGACAACAAGCAGGCCGCGGCCATCATCATCATGGCCTTCGCGGTGGTGCAGATCGTGGTGCACATGGTCTTCTTCCTGCATATGACCCCTGCGTCGGAAGGCGGATGGTCGATGCTGGCGCTCATCTTCACAGTGATTCTCGTCGTCATCGTGCTGAGCGGCTCGCTCTGGGTGATGTACCACCTCAACGCCAACATGATGCCCGGGCTCCACGAGATGCGGGAGATGCCATGAGCCCCATTTCGGGCGTGGGCGTGTGGCGCGCGGGGAGGGCCAAAGCCGAGGCAAAGGACATGACCGGCTCTCATGCGGGCTCGAAGGGCTCCGCGTCGCGATTCTTGGCTGTGGCGCTTGGGCTTCTCGGCATTCTGGTGTTTCTCGGGCTCGGCGTCTGGCAGCTGGAAAGACGGGTCTGGAAGCTCGATCTGATCGCCCGCGTCGACCACCGCATCCACGCTCCCGTCGTCGATGCGCCCGGTCCGCAGGACTGGAGCGGGTTCAGCGCGCCGGATCACGAATATCGCCATGTGCGGCTGGCCGGGCGCTGGCAGGGCGGCGCCAACACGCTGGTGCAGGCGGTGACCGAGCTTGGCGGCGGCTATTGGGTGCTGACGCCGATGCGCGACGACCGCGGTTTCACCGTCCTCATCAACCGCGGCTTCATCCCGCAGGAGCGCAAGGTGGAGTTCGAGCGGGAGAAGGCCGCGCTCGCCGCGCCGGCGACGGTTGACGGGCTGCTGCGCATCAGCGAGCCCGGCGGCGGTTTCCTGCGCAGCAACGATCCGGTTGCCGATCGTTGGTATTCGCGCGACGTCGCGGCAATCGCCAAGGCGCGCGGCCTGGCGGATGTCGCGCCCTATTTCATCGATGCCGAGGCATCCGGCGCTGCTGGCTGGCCGCGCGGCGGGTTGACCGTCGTCACCTTCCGCAACAGCCATCTCGTCTATGCTTTGACCTGGTTTGCCCTGGCAGGGATGCTGGCGATGGCGCTTGCCAGGCAGGTCCTCGCCGGCCGCCGGAACTGGGATGTAGCGTGATGAATATCGCGTGGCCCCATCACGACAAGCCGTTCCTGACGCTTCCTCCAACGCGGCAGGGAGGCGCAGCCTCGGATGCCGACGTCACGAACAGGAAGAACCTGCTCCTGCTCATCCAGCTGCGCTGGCTGGCGGTGGCGGGGCAGGTGCTGACCATCCTGGCCACGCAATACTGGTTCGCCATCCCGCTGCCGCTCGCCGAGATGGCGGGCGTGGTGCTTTTCCTCGTCGGCCTCAACATCTTCAGCCTGCTCGCCCTGCGCGGCAACCGCCGGATCTCCAACGCGCAGCTCCTCGTCGCGCTGATTTTCGACATGGCGGCGCTGACGACGCAGCTCTACCTGAGCGGCGGCGTCTCGAATCCGTTCGTGTCGCTTTACCTGCTGCAGATCACGCTCGGCGCTGCGCTGCTGGCGCCATGGTCGACCTGGCTCCTGGTGGTGGCGGCCTCGGCCTGCTTCGTTTTCCTCATCTTCGTTTTCCAGCCGATCGCCATTCCGCATCACGGCGGCGGCGACCTCCAGGCGCTGCATCTGCGCGGCATGTTCATCTGCTTCGTGCTCGCGGCGGGCCTGATCGTGATCTTCATGACACGAATCAACCGCAACCTGCGCGAACGCGATGCCTATCTCGCCGACCTGCGCCAGCGTTCGGCCGAGGAAGATCACATCGTGCGCATGGGCCTGCTGGCCTCGGGTGCCGCGCATGAACTGGGCACACCGCTCTCGACAATATCGGTCATCCTGTCCGACTGGCGCCAGATGCGCGGCGTCAAGCGCAACCGCGAGCTTTCCGACGACGTGGCCGAGATGCAGGCGCAGATCGAACGCTGCAAAGGCATCGTCACGGGCATTCTCATGTCCTCCGGCCAGGCGCGGGGCGAGGGCACGATCCGCACCACGATCCGCAGCTTCCTCGACGATCTCGTCGAGGAATGGCGCGTCAGCCGTCAGCCTCTCAAGCTCGGCTACAGCAACGGCTTCGAGCCGGACGAGCAGATCGTGTCCGACACGGCGCTGAAGCAGGTGATCTTCAATGTGCTCGACAATGCGCAGGAAGCATCGCACGGTTGGGTCGGCGTCACCGCCGGGCGGCAGGATGAGAAGCTGGTGCTCTCCGTCGAGGATCGCGGACCGGGTTTCGACAAGGATATCCTGGACACGCTCGGCCAGCCCTATATGTCGAGCAAGGGGCGACCAGGCGGCGGCCTGGGCCTCTTCCTGGTGTTCAACGTGGTGCGCAAGCTTGGAGGCGACGTTTCGGCGCGCAACATGGCCGAGGGCGCCCGTGTTACCCTTTCGCTGCCGCTGGCGGCGCTGACCTATGGAGACGATCGTGAAATCTGATCGATCCTTGTTCGTCGTCGAGGATGATGCGACCTTCGCGCGCACGCTCAAACGCTCGTTTGAAAAGCGCGACTACGACGTCGTGGTCTGCCACGATCGCGAGGCGCTGCTGGTCGCGCTGGAAACGGCCGTCCCGGCCTACGCCGTCGTCGATCTCAAGCTCGGATCGGGATCTGGTCTCGAATGCGTCAAGCTTCTCAGCGCCCGCAATCCGTCGATGCGCATCGTCGTGCTGACGGGATTTGCCAGCATCGCCACGGCGGTCGAGGCGATCAAGCTCGGCGCGGGCCACTATCTGGCCAAGCCCGCCAACACCGATGACATCGAAGCCGCCTTCGGCCGCGCCGAGGGTGACGTTTCGGTGCCGCTCACCAGCCGCCCCACCTCGATCAAGAACCTCGAATGGGAGCGCATCCACGAAACGCTCGTCGAGACCGGCTTCAACATCTCCGAAACCGCGCGCCGGCTCGGCCTGCACCGGCGCACGCTTGCCCGCAAGCTCGAGAAGCGCGTGGTGCAGTAGGGCACCGCATCAACCTTATTCGCGAACGGCCACGGCCAGCACCGAGACGCAGTCGCCCGCCTTGACCAGGCCCGGGAAATGACGCGCGGCGAGCAGTCCCGACATCCTGGCCCTGATCTCCTGCGGCGCCTGCCCGGTGCGCCCGACCGGATGTATGCACGCGACAACCTGGCCGCTCTCCACAGGCTCGCCGAGGTCGACCATCGTCTCGATCATGCCGTCATCCTCGGCGAAGGCGAAGCAATCACCCGACGGCATGTCCAGCCACTGAGTTCTGCCCTTCTCGACCGCACCATCGACGATGCCGGCGTGGCGCAGCACGTTGAGGATGCCGCGCCGGGCGATCCGCACCGTCTCGGCGCGAGAAGTTCCGCCGCCGCCGAGCTCGGTGGTGACGAAGACCTTGCCCATCTCCTCGGCGGCCGTGTCATACATGCCGACCGCGTCGATCTCGGTCATGCGCATCGAGAACGGCGCCGAGAAAGCCTCGACGGCGGCGAAGGCCTTTTTCTCTTGGGCCTTGTCCGGCAACGTATGCGCCGCGCAGAACGGCACGAAGTCCAGCGTTTTTCCGCCCGAGTGGAAGTCGAAGACGATGTCTGCGCGCGGCAGCAGCTCGCGCTGGAAATAGTCGGCGATCTTCTCGGTCACCGTGCCGTCCGGCCTGCCGGGGAAGGAACGGTTCATGTTGCCCTTGTCGATCGGCGAGGTGCGCGTGCCGGCCCGGAACGCCGGATAGTTCATCGCCGGCACGATGATGACCGTGCCGGAGACATTTTTCGGATCGAGCGTGCGGGCGAGTTCGAAGAGCGCCAGCGGCCCCTCATATTCGTCGCCGTGATTGCCGCCGGTGAGCAGCGCCGTGGAGCCCTTGCCGTTGCGCACGACACAGACCGGGATCATCACCGATCCCCAGGCGGAATCGTCGCGGCTGTAGGGTAGGCGCAGGAAGCCGTGCTGGACGCCGTCGCGCTCGAAGTCGACGGTCGGCGCGATCGGCGAGGGACGCAAAGCGGACATCGGCTCAGTCCTTCACGAACAGCTTGCGCGGCACGTTGGCCAGGCACTCGACGCCGGCGTCGGTGATCAGGATCGACTCGGTGATCTCCAACCCCATCGTCTCCAGCCACAGTCCGGTCATGAAATGGAAGGTCATGCCGGGCTTGAGCTCGGTGCGGTCGCCGGGGCGCAGGCTCATGGTGCGCTCGCCCCAGTCCGGCGGATACGAAAGGCCGATCGAGTAGCCGGTGCGGTTGTCCTTGACGATGCCGTACTTTTTCAAGACGGCGAAGAAGGCATTGGCGATGTCCTCGCAGGCATTGCCCGGCTTGGCGGCGGCCAGACCTGCTTCCATGCCCTCAAGTGTGGCCTTCTCGGCATCGAGGAACGCCTGCGTCGGCTTGCCCAGGAAGACAGTGCGCGACAGCGGGCAGTGGTAGCGGTTGTAGCAACCGGCGATCTCGAAGAACGTGCCTTCGTTCACCTTCATCGGCTTGTCGTCCCAGGTGAGATGCGGCGCCGAGGCGTCCGCTCCCGACGGCAAGAGCGGCACGATCGCCGGATAGTCGCCGCCGATGCCGGCGACGCCGCGCGTGCCGGCATCGTAGATCTCGGCGACCAAATCGCATTTGCGCATGCCGACTTCGATCTTGTCGACGATACGCTGGTGCATGGCCTCGACGATGCGAGCGGCGTTGCGCATATACTCGATCTCGGTCGGGCTTTTCACGGCGCGCTGCCAGTTCACCAGCGCTGTGGCATCGGCAAAGCGGGCATTGGGCAGGTGCTTCTGCAGCGCCGCGAAGGCTGCGGCCGAAAACCAGTAATTGTCCATCTCGACGCCGATGCTGAGCTTGTCCCAGCCGCGCTCGGCCAGCACGCTGGCGAGGTAATCCATCGGATGCCGCTCGGTCGACTGCACATAATTGTCGGCGTAGCCGATGATGTCGTCATGCGCGAGATAGGCGGTGCGCTTGGCGCCGTTGGCGTCCTGGCCACGGCCGTACCAGACCGGCTCGCCGGAAGGCGGCACGATGACGGCCTGATGCACATAGAATGACCAACCGTCATAGCCTGTCAGCCAGGCCATGTTCGAGGGATCGCTGACGATCAGCAGATCGACGCCTTTAGCCTCCATGGCTTTTCGTGTCTTGGCGAGGCGCTCCGCATATTCGCCGCGCGAGAATTTCAAATTTGGCTGCATTTTGTTGTCCTCGTTTGTTGGGCCTGGCGGCCAGCATCAACTTTCGAAATCGAGCCCGGCATTGGCGGCGCGTGCACGGTCGCGAGCCAAAGTGGCGATTGCGGTGTCCTGCACGCCGGTGCCGGTGAGGTCGGCGATGGTGATGTCGCTGGCCGAGCGCCGTCCCGGCTTGCTGCCGGCGATGATCTGGCCGAGCTCCGTGACCTCGGCGTCGGCGGCGAAGACCGCCGCCTCGATGGCGTGATGGAGCTCGCCCAGGCGCCGCGTCTGCTTGGCGCTGTCGGCGACATAGAGATCGGCCATGCGCAGGATCGCCGGCGCGATCTCGTTCTTGTGCTCGGCGTCCGAGCCCATGGCGGTGATGTGCTGGCTGGCGGAGACGAAACCGGCCTTGATCAGCGGTTCGGTCGACGGCGTGGTGGTGACGATGATGTCGGCGCCCGCTGCCGCGTTCGCCGCATCCGGCTCGGTCCGCACCAGGATACCGAGCTTCTCGCGCAGGCGCGCGGCGGTGGTTTCAGCCTTGGCGGCGTCGCGCGCCCAGATGCGCGCTTCCTCGATCGGCCTGACAAGGCGCAGCGCTTCCAATTGAAGGCCGGCCTGCAGGCCGGCGCCGAAGATCGCGGCTACGCTTGAGTCTTGGCGCGACAAATGCTTGGCCGCGACCGCGCCGGCGGCGGCCGTGCGGATATCGGTCAGATAGCCATTGTCGAGCAGCAGCGCCTCGACCACACCAGTCTTGGCCGAAAGCAGCACCATCATGCCGCCGCCGCTCGGCAGGCCGAGCTGCGGATTGTCGAAGAAACCGGAGCTTATCTTGACGGCGAAACCGTCAATGCCCGGCACATAGGCGGACTTCACGTCGATCTCGCCGCGATGCTCGGGAATGTCGAGCCGCAGGATCGGTGGCATCGCCACCGGCAGCGTGGCCAAGGCGCGAAAAGCGTTCTCGACGCAGGCAACGGCGTCCAGATCGAGCGTCACGATCTTGCGCAGATCACTTTCGGTGAGAATGGTTATGCGGCTCATGCTGCGCGCTCCGCGATTGTCTCGCCGCAGACGATGCGGCGGTGCAGGTCCATGTCGATGTTCTTGCCGGAGAGGATGAGAACAGTGGGGCCGCTCACTTTGACCTTGCCGGCAAGCAGCGCGCCTATGCCGACGGCCCCGGCGCCTTCGACAATCTCACGCTCCTCTTCATACGCATGGCGGATGCCGGAGGCGATCTCGTCCTCGTCAAGCAGCACGACGTCGTCGAGCAGATCGCGGCACATGGCGAAGGTCACCCGGTTGTCGAGCCCGATGCCGCCGCCGAGCGAATCCGCCAGTGTCGGCAATTCCTCGACCTGCATGGGCCGGCCGGCGTCGAGGCTGGCCTTCATCGCTGCGCCGCGCGCCATCGAGATGCCGATGACTTTGGTGCGCGGGCTCACGCCTTTGACGGCGGCCGCAACACCGGCCGCCAGCCCGCCGCCGGAGAGCGGCACCAGCACGGCCGCGGCATCCGGCACCTGCTCCATGATCTCCAATCCGAGCGTGCCTTGCCCGGCGACGATATCGGGATGGTCAAAGGGCGGCAGCATGACCAGCCCTTCTTCCGCCACCAGCCTGTCGACTTCCTGCTGGGCGTCGTCCTGGCTGTTGCCGACGATGCGGATATCCGCGCCGAGGCGGCGGATGGCGTCGAGCTTGTTTTCCGGCACCAGCCTAGACATGCAGATCACCGCGCGGATGCCTTCGAGCTTCGCCGCATGCGCCAGCGCGCGGCCGTGATTGCCGGTCGAGGCGGCGACGACGCCGCGCGATTTTTCTTCCGCGCTCAATGCTGCGATCGCATTGGAAGCGCCGCGCAGCTTGAACGCGCCGGTGGTCTGGTGATGCTCCAGCTTGAGATGAACAGGACGGCCCGCGCGGTCCGAGAGGCTTTGCGACAGCACAATAGGTGTCCGCTCGACCTTGCCTGCAATGCGCTCGCGCGCCGCGCGAATATGCTGAAGCTCAACAATCATTTCGATCACGGACATTTCGTTCACTGGGCCAGCGGCTTCGTCCACAGCCGGCCGAATTCGGGCCGGGGCGTTTCGTCGCCGCACAGCCGCAGGCAGTTCCAGGCGCTGGCCTGGTTGCTGGTGACGACGGGACGTCCGATCGCCTCCTCCATGCCGGGAACCGCCAGTGCGGCGCGCAACGCGGTGCATGAGACGAACAGCGCATCGGCCTGCGGATGGGTGACGTTGCGCGCCAGCTCGACCAGGGACGCCGGCGTGATGCGCGCCATCTCGCGGTCGTCCTCGAAACCGAGGCAGGTGAAGCTTTGGATATCGAAGCCGTGCGCGGCGAAATAGGCGGCCATCGGCCGGCTGGTCTCGACGGTGTAAGGAGTCAGGATGCTGATGCGCTTCACCCCAAAAGCGTTCAGGCCGCGCACGCCGGCCTTCGGCGGGGTGACGACGGGCACGCCGGGCTTGGCTGCATGGATTGCCTGCTCGATCTCGGCGTCGCCGATCACCACCGACGCAGAGGTGCACGAGTAGCATATCGCATCGAGCGCCTCGTCCGGCAGGATCAGCGCCGCGCCCGCCGAAAGCGACGGCTGCATCTTGCGCAGATTATCCGGCGTCGTCGGATTGGCGTAGGGAATGCGCGCGACATAGACGCCGATCCGCTCGCTCGCCACCATGCGTCGGAAATCCACTTCGCTGGTGTGGTCGGTCGCAAGCGCGATCAGGCCGACGCGCTTTTCCAGCGGACGCGAGTCCAGCGCAGGACGCGCCGTTTCGAGGCGGATGTCGGGCAATGGGTTCATGACTTTCATCTTTCGATCCTGCCGTAGCGATGCTCCAGCCAGCGCAACAGCACAACGGAGCAGAGGCTGATGACAAGGAAGAAGGCGCCGACCAACGTCATCGGTTCGATGTAGCGGTAATAGGTGTTGGCGACGCTCTTGGCCTGGTTCATCAGTTCCAGCACGGTGATCGCCGACAGCAGCGGCGTCTCCTTGAACATGGCGATGAAATAGTTGGCCAGGGCCGGGATCAT
>NZ_VFWS01000390.1:0-1394 GCF_006443065.1 Mesorhizobium sp. B1-1-5
TCCGCCGATCGCGGACTACATGTCCTTCTACTGGCCCAAGATGACGCACTGGTATGAGGAGGACGAGGAGATCTTCGTCCACGCCCGCGACCCGTTCCGGCGGGTCGACTGCCTGCCGTCCTCACGGCGGGTGCAGGTCATCCTGGACGGCGAGCAGGTCGCCGATTCACGGCGCGGCGTGTTCCTGTTCGAGACCGGCCATCCGGTACGCCATTATCTGCCAATCTCCGACACGCGGCTCGATATGTTCGCGCCCAGCCGCTACATCTCGCGCTGCCCCTACAAGGGCATCTCCATCTACTATCACGTGACGACGGGCAAGAAGCGCCACGAGAACCTCGTCTGGTATTATCCCGAGCCGGTGCATGAGGCGGAGCGCATCAAGGGCCTGGTCTGCTTCCATCACGAACTGGTCGACAAGATCCTGGTCGACGGCGTCGAGATCCCGAAAGAAGCCACGGCCGCCTCCGACGGCTATTTCTAGCCGTGTCGCCATGCCCGCGCTGAAGGCTTGATCGGAACGCGGGACAGCGCATACCCTCCCTGAAGCAGGGAGGGCTATCGATGGATCTTTTCAAGCTGGACGGCGATGTCGCGCTGGTTACCGGTGCCGGCAGCGGCATCGGCCAGGCAATCGCGATCGGATTGGCGCAGGCCGGCGCCGACGTCGCCTGTTTCGGCCATGCATCGAAGGGCGGGCTGGAGGAGACCGCACAGCGTATCACCGCGCTTGGGCGCAAGGCGCTGGTGCTGACGGGCACGGTGACGTCCGAGGGCGATCTCGCGGCGGCGACCGACCGCGTCGAGAGCGAACTCGGCGCCCTGACGATTGCCGTCAACAATGCCGGCATCGCCGGATCGGAGCCGGCCGAGACAATGGCCCTGGAGACGTGGCGGAAGGTGCACGAGGTCAATGTCGCCGGCGTGTTCCTGTCCTGCCAGGCCGAAGCGCGCAAGATGCTGGCGCGGCGCAAGGGCTCGATCGTCAACATCGCCTCGATGTCGGGCACCATCGTCAATCGCGGGCTGACGCAGGCGCATTACAATTCCTCGAAGGCCGCCGTCATCCACATGTCGAAGAGCCTCGCCATGGAGTGGGCCGACCGCGGCCTGCGCGTCAATGTGGTCAGCCCGGGCTACACGCTGACGCCGATGAACAAGCGGCCGGAGGTGGCGGAAGAGATCAAGATCTTCAAGCGCGACACGCCGATGGGGCGCATGGCGGCGCCCGAGGAAATGGTCGGGCCGACCGTGTTCCTGGCCAGCCGCGCGTCGAGCTTCGTCACCGGCCTCGACCTGATCGTCGATGGCGGCTACGTCTGCTGGTAAGGTGGCTCGGCAGGTGGGTTGGGTGCGACCTCGCCTGCGGTCCGAATTATGCATCCAGCAAAGCC
>NZ_VFWS01000391.1:0-1394 GCF_006443065.1 Mesorhizobium sp. B1-1-5
GTCGCGCACTGCGCAGCAGGCGACGCTGGCCAGCGCCACGAGCGAAAACATGCTGAACCCCTCGAAGCCCGGGCGCACCACGACCAACACGCCGGCAAATCCAACGGCGATCGCCAGCCAGCGGCGCCAGCCGACCGCCTCGCCCAAGACAAGGGCCGCGCCCATTGTCACGGCCAGCGGCAGTGCCTGCAGGACGGCCGAGACGCTGGCGATCGGCAAATGGGCAAGCGCGACCAGGAAGGTCACCGTCGCGCCGGCCTCGGCAAGGACGCGCAGTGCCACCAGCGGCTGCAGCATCGAGCGCGGACGGACCAGCGCGCCGCGCTGCCAGGCAAGCAGGCCGACGAAGAGCGAGGCAAATGCGCCTCTGATCAGCATGACCTGCGCTATGTTCATCGACTGCGACGAATATTTGGTGATGGCGTCATTGAGGGTGAAGCCGGCCATCGCCACCACCATGAACAACGCACCGCGAAGATTGGGAGAAAGGGGCAAGATCTCTACCGGTTCTGCTTTGAAAAAAGCCTGTAGCAGCCGGGACCGAAACAGCAACGACAAAGGGCTGGGCCACGGCCTTGATCGCGGCCCAGAATTTCCACAGGCCGTGCAGCGAGCCGTCGTCATCCATCTTGTAGACGACAAGGCCGATCTCCTTGCCCAGGACATAGCCGGCCGAGAAGGCGTTGTCGTTGCGCATGCAGATGCCGTCCGAGGACGAGCCGCCGGTTTCCCAATGGATCGTGCAGGTCGTGCCGCTTGTCAGCGTGATGGTTGCTTCGCCGCCATAGGCCGAACCATCGAAATTGGTGCCGGCGACATCGTAAGTGCCGCCGATGGATTGCGCCGCCGCCGGCATGGCGGCGAGGCCGAGCAAGGCAACAGAAAAGATGAATTTGCGCATAATGTTTTCCCCACGGAGCGAAAGCCGCTACCGGATGGAAGGCTAGGCGCGAAAACGGCTGGGGTAAATCAGGCGGGCATCCGCCGGCGGAGATTTATTGCGGCATGGCCGCAATAGTCACGGTCCCTCGAGGCTGGCGGCGATGGCGCCGACCAGCGGGTCGTATTTCGACTTCACGGCCGGCGGATATTCGATCCAGACGGTGCGGATGACGCCGTCCTTGCCGAACAGGCGGCGCTCATAAAAGATGTTCCCGGCCTTCAGCCCCGAAAGCACGGCCCAGTCCTTTCCCGTCCTGCTGTAGGTGACCTTGTAACCCGCCTCCGTGCTGGCTTTCTCGGTCGCGACGAAGTGTCTCGGCGTGTCGTTGTCGATATTCAGGATGCCGGAACAGATCAGGCTGGCGCCGTCGGGCGCGAGCCATTGCTGGCCGTCACCGTTGTCCGGTTCGGGCTGGCGGTCGGTGAAAACATCATCGGGAAAGGTCCAGACC
>NZ_VFWS01000392.1:0-1391 GCF_006443065.1 Mesorhizobium sp. B1-1-5
GAACTCGACAAGATCATCGAGCGATCGGCCAAGGAGGCCTCGCCCGCGCCACAGCCGGCAGCGTTCTCCCAGCCCCAGCATGGCCGGGACCGCGATGACGACTATGCGCGCTCGCAGGGCCACCGCTATCCGAAACGGAAGAAATCGTTCTTCGAAGAGCTGTTCGATTGACCGCACGCCGGTAGCCGGCCCGACGTCTGTCGAAAATTTCCGAAACCCATCGATAAAGGTCCGTCCAGATGATTTCCCGCACAAGCCGATTTGCCGCCCTGTTTGCCGGACTGTTCCTGGCATTCTCCATGGTCGCGGTAGACCATGCCGAGGCCCGTCGCGGCGGCAGTTTCGGCAGCCGCGGCATGCGCACGTTCCAATCAGCGCCGCCGACCAGGACCGCTCCGGCGCCGACCGCTCCGGTCGAGCGTTCGATGACGCCCAATACCGGCGTGAACACCGCGGCCCGGCAGCCGCAGGCCGGCCCGCAGAGGCCCGGCTTCATGAGCGGCTTCGGTGGAACGATGATGCGCGGCCTGCTGATCGGCGGCCTGATCGGGCTGCTCCTGGGCCAGGGCTTCGGCGGGCTGGCAGGCATGTTCGGTTTCCTGCTGCAGGCCGTGCTGATCGGTGGCGCCATCATGCTGGCAATCAGGTTCTTCCGGTCGCAATCCGCGCGTGGCCCCGCCCCTGCTCTCGCGGGCGCTGGCAACACTGCGCGTTCTTTCGCCATTCCCGGCTTTGGCGGCGGTTCAGGCGGAGGCTCCGCGGCGGCCACCGGTTCCGATGAAATCCGGCTCGCCCAGACCGACCTCGACGCATTCCAGCAGCTGTTGAGCGATGTCCAGGAAGCGTTCGGGCGTGAGGATCATGCCGCGTTGCGCAAGACGACGACTCCCGAAATGGTATCCTATCTCTCTGAAGAGCTGGCCGACAATGCGAAGAAGGGCCTCAGGAACGAGGTATCCGACGTCACCCTCCTGCAGGCCGACATCGCGGAAAGCTGGCGCGAGGATGACCGCGACTATGCCACGGCGGCCCTGCGTTATGAATCGCGCGACGTGATGCGCGATCGGGCCAGCGGCAAGGTCGTCGAGGGCGACGAGGATCATCCCACGGAGACGACGGAGCTGTGGACCTTCACGCGTCAGAATGGCTCGAGCTGGAAGCTCTCGGCAATCCAACAGGCCTGAGCTCCAGCGTGCGAACTCGCGTTGACAAAGGCGGCCTGACGACGGCCGGTCCGGCTGTGTCAGCAGCCTCCATGGCCGGCAGCTCTCAAAATAGGAATTTTTTCTTGACTGGGTGAAGGCAGCTATGGTAGATATTTATCTATGGTGCTGAGTTGCGCCAGGAACCCGCCGCGCAGGCGGGTTTTTTCGTTCAATGCTCCGTCAACA
>NZ_VFWS01000393.1:0-1387 GCF_006443065.1 Mesorhizobium sp. B1-1-5
GAGCTCCCATGCGCATTGCTGTCCTCGCCGATATCCACGGCAATGTGCTGGCGCTTGACGCCGTGCTCGCCGACCTCGAGCGGCGCGGCGGTGCCGACCTCACGGTCAATCTCGGCGACAGCGTTTCGGGTCCGCTCTGGCCGCGCGAGACGTTTGCGCGGCTGGAAGCGCTGGACCTGCCGACCGTGCGCGGCAATCATGACCGCCGCGTCGCCGCCGATCCGGCCGATGAGACCATGTGGGCCTCCGACATCTACGCGCAGGAACGGTTGACCGGAGCGCAGCGCGAGGTGCTGTTCGCGCAGCCTCTGACGCTGGAGATCGCGCCCGGCGTGATCGCTTTCCATGCCAGGCCCGATCATGACGAGAAATACCTGCTCGATGCGATCACCGATGGCCGGCTGGTGCGTGCGCCGCTGGCGGCGATCCGGCGGCGGTTGAAGGCGCTCGATCCGGCCTGCCGCCTGGCCCTGTGCGGCCATAGCCACCGGGCCGAACTGATCCGCTTGCCAGGCGGTCCGGTGATCTTCAACCCGGGCAGCGTCGGCTGTCCCGCCTATGAAGACTCGACGCGGCCGGCGCATTCCTCCGAGCAGGGCGCGCCGCATGCGCGCTACGGCATCGTCACTTCAGGCGAGCCCGGCCGGCCCGACCGTTTCGAGGCCATCGCCGTCGACTATGATCACGAGGCGGCCGCCGGCCAGGCCGAACAGGCGGGACGGCCCGAATGGGCCCATGCGCTGCGAACCGGCTTCATGCCCGGCTGAATGCTTTTTGCATTCGTGCCCGGCTGAATGCTCTTCGCATTCGTGCCCGGCTGAATGCTCTTTGCATTCATGCCGCGAGCAAGCGCATGCCCGGCTGAACTCGCTCCTCGCTCCCGATGATCCCCTTCACGCAGCTCCGTCCCTGCCGGAAGAAAATCTCGCTTCTGGACAGGGCGCAGCGTCGTCGCCTATAAAATCGGCTTCGCGTGTGGCGGCGTTTTCGTATCTGGCGGTGCCTTTGGTAATGCAATCTATCGGCCACGGCGAAGCGATGAAGCGCCGGTCTACGTTCCGAACGACGCTCTTCGCGCTGATCGCCGCTCCTGTGCTTCTGACGGTGGCCCATGCCGAGGATGGGCCGTTCATCTCCATCGTCACCGGCCTCGCCCCCGACGATCTCCTCAACGTCCGCGCCCAGCCATCGCCGATCGGCAAGACCGAGGCGCGTCTGGCCAATGGCGCCAGCGTGAACAATCTCGGCTGCATCGACGTAGACGGCCGGCAATGGTGCAAGGTCGAGGCCGAGAACCCGAAAATCAGCGGCTGGACCCCTGCCCGCTACCTGAACCCCGTCAATCCGGCTTCGCCGCCCGATCCGGATCAGGCGGATGCGTCCGCTG
>NZ_VFWS01000394.1:0-1385 GCF_006443065.1 Mesorhizobium sp. B1-1-5
CCTTTACCGCCATCGGCGACAACCAGCACTATGGCACGCCTGGCAACGCGACCGATGCCGACCGCATTCCCGGCGGCTCTTCCTCCGGCGCCGGCGTTTCCGTCGGCGAGGGGACGAGCGAAATCTCCATCGGTTCCGACACTGGCGGATCGATCCGTATTCCGGCGGCACTTAACGGCGTCGTCGGCTTCAAGCCGACGGCGCGGCGGGTGCCGCTCACAGGCGCCTTTCCACTGTCGGCCACGCTGGACTCGGTCGGCCCGCTCGCCCGCACCGTGGCGCAATGCGCCGCGGCCGATGCGGTGATGGCGGGCGAGGACTTGGCGCTGCCGGCGCCACTCGCCCTTGCGGGGTTGCGCATCGGTCTCCCGCGCGGCGTGCTTTTCGGAGAGACTGAAGGCGCGGTGGCAGCAGCGTTCGAGCGCTGCCTCGGCAAGATCGAGCAGGCCGGCGCACGGGTCGCGGACCTGTCGATCGACGACCTGATCGCGGACCTTCGCGCGGTCACAAAACGTGGTTCGATCGCCGCGATGGAAGGGGCCGAAGTGCATGCAGACTGGCTGGCGGCGGGCTCTCCGGTGCCGGTTGACCCGCATGTGAGCGGACCCTTGTCGCGGGCGGCAATGCTGCCGACCCCGGTTTACATCAGGGCACTGCGTCGCCGTGCCGTGCTGGCCGCCGCCATGGATGAGCGGCTGACGTCGGTCGACGTGCTGGCCCTGCCAACCACGCCGGTGACGGCGCCGACCATCGTGTCCCTGGCGCAAGATGCCGGTCTGCGCGATCGCACGGAGGGCCTGCTGCTGCGCAACACGCAGGTGGCCAACCAGTTCGATCTCTGCGCGATCTCGCTGCCGGTGCCAGGCATGGCGCTGCCGGCCGGCTTGATGCTGGTGGCGCGCCACGGCCATGACCGCCGTCTGCTGAGCATCGCCGCTGAAGTGGAGAGATTGCTGGGCGGCTGATCGGGACTGAACCGAATGTCAGTGTGAAGAGCAGTGCTTGCGTTCGCTGTCCTTGGCGGCGCGCTCGACGGCCGTAGCGGCCAGCCACGGAAGGCTGTATTGCTTGCCGGTGATGGTCTGGGTGCGTCGCTCGATCGATCCCCTGACGACAATCTTGCCGGCAGAGAGCGCATCCGACGCCTCGACCATCGCCTTGTCCTTCGTCGGCAATCCGCCGGTGTCGATCGACACGCCCTTGATGATCTTGCCGGTGGCGAGGTCGAGCACGCTGTTCGATGGGCAGGGAGCCTTGAAGCAGCGCAGCCCGTTGTCGCAATAGACATAGCTGCTTTTGGCCGCGGCGAGCGAGGGCAGCAGGCCCGCTGAAGTGGTGGCAAGGCAAAGGAATGCGAGGCGGAGCACGGCCATGGCTCCAGCGTC
>NZ_VFWS01000395.1:0-1385 GCF_006443065.1 Mesorhizobium sp. B1-1-5
GGACTGTCGCACCATCTCCGCTACGCACTGGCCAGAGCGATCGCGATACCCTGTCCGACACCGATGCACATCGTGGCCAAGGCCAGTCGTGCTTTTCGGGACCGCAACTCAAGCGCGGCAGTGCCGGTGATGCGAATGCCCGACATCCCAAGCGGGTGCCCGAGCGCGATCGCTCCGCCGTTCGGGTTCACATGCTCCGCGTCCTCGGGTATCCCGAGTTCGCGGAGCACGGCGATGCTTTGGGAGGCAAATGCTTCATTCAGCTCGATGATATCGAAGTCCGAAGGCGCGATGCCGAGGCGCGCGCAAAGCTTGCGTGTCGCCGGAGCCGGGCCGATCCCCATGATCCGTGGGGCAACCCCGGCCGTCGCGACGCCCAGAATCCGGGCGATCGGTGTGAGCCCGAATGCCTTGACGGAGGCTTCGGACGCGATGATCAGCGCTGCCGCTCCGTCGTTCACGCCAGAAGCGTTGCCCGCTGTGACGGTGCCACCTTCCTTTTTGAACGGCGCTGGCAGCTTGGCGAGCGACTCGGTTGTCGTTCCGGTGCGTGGATGTTCGTCGCGATCGACCACGATAGCATCGCCTTTGCGCTGGGGTACGGTCACCGGAGTGATCTCCAGCGCCAGCCGGCCATTTTCCTGAGCGGCGGCGGTCCTGGCCTGGCTGCGTGCGGCGAAGCTATCCTGATCGGCGCGGCTGACCTTGAAGGCTTCCGCAATGTTTCGCCCGTCTCCGGCATCGAATCGACGCCATACTGCTTCTTCATCAATGGATTGACGAAGCGCCAACCGATCGTGGTGTCGTAAATCTCGGCGTTGCGCGAGAACGCCTCGCCCGCCTTCGGAAGCACGAACGGCGCGCGGCTCATGGATTCGACGCCACCGGCGATGATCAGGTCGGCTTCGCCGGCCTTGATGGACCGTGCAGCGATGCCCACGGCGTCCATTCCAGAACCGCACAGGCGGTTGACGGTGCTGCCGGGGACTTCGATCGGCAGTCCCGCCAACAGCGATGACATGCGCGCGACATTGCGATTGTCCTCGCCTGCCTGGTTGGCGCAGCCAAAGATGACCTCATCCACCGCGGACCAGTCCAGGCCTGGATTGCGTTGCTGCAGCGCTCGCAGCGGCACCGCGCCGAGATCGTCGGTCCGGACCGAGGACAGCGAACCGCCAAACCTGCCGATCGGGGTGCGGATGTAGTCACAGATGAAGGCCTCGGTCATTCAGAGCTCCGGTGCAGTCAAGGATTTGATTTCGCCATCGACCTTAAGCTCTGCGCCGGTCAGCGCCTTCAATTCATCGAAGCTCATCGCAAGCAGCTTCTCGCGCAGCACGAAACGACAATCGATGATGTCTATGTCCGCAAGGCTCGTGTAGACC
>NZ_VFWS01000396.1:0-1384 GCF_006443065.1 Mesorhizobium sp. B1-1-5
AAGGGCGCCATCGATCCAAAGAAGGTGAGCCGGCCGGCATCGTGCAGCGCGACCAGCCGCGTGAGGAACAGGCGGCGGAACAGCTTGCCGAGCACGCGCACCGGCAGCAGGAAGGCCGGGCGCGACGATATCCACCGGCTTCCGTCTGGCGCGATGCCGCCGCTCGGCACGATCATGTGCACGTGCGGATGGTGCGTCATCGCCGAACCCCAGGTGTGGAGCACGGCAGTGATGTCGATGCGCGCGCCGAGATGCTTCCGATCTGCCGCGATGGTCAGCATCGTCTCCGACGCCGCCTTGAACAGCAGGTCGTAGACCAGCGCCTTGTTCTGGAACGCGATGTCGGCGACCTCGGCGGGCAGCGTGAACACGACATGGAAGTAGCCGACCGGCAGCAGGTCGGCCTCGCGCTCGGCAAGCCATGTCCGCGCGGCCGCGCCCTGGCACTTCGGGCAGTGCCGGTTGCGACAGGAGTTGTAGGCGATGCGCCACTGGCCGCAGTCCTCGCAGGCTTCGACATGCCCGCCGAGGGCCACGGTGCGGCAGTGCTCGATCGCATGACCTTGAGCTGCTGCAGGGTCAGATGTCCTGCATGGGCGGCCCGGTAGGCGGGCCCGGCAGTGCGGAAGATGTCGGCAACCTCGATCGAGGCGCGCACGCTCAGCCGTCGGGTGAGATCTCTTCCGGCTTGAAGAGGCCAAGCTTGTCGAGCGGGCTCGTGACCGTGCGCACCGTGCGGGTTGCAACCTTGGTGTAGAAGGCGGTGCTGTTCAGCTTGGCGTGCCCGAGCAGGACCTGGATGATCCGGATGTCGGTGCCGTCCTCCAGCAGGTGGGTGGCGAAGCTGTGACGCAGCGTGTGCGGCCCGACCCGCTTGGCGATGTCGGCGGCCCGGGCCGCCTCGACGACGATGCGATAGAGCTGCCGCGTGCTGATCGGCTTCATCGCGTGCTGTCCGGGGAACAGCCAACCGTCGCGATGCATC
Organism: Mesorhizobium sp. B1-1-5; assembly: GCF_006443065.1. NCBI lineage: Bacteria > Pseudomonadati > Pseudomonadota > Alphaproteobacteria > Hyphomicrobiales > Phyllobacteriaceae > Mesorhizobium > Mesorhizobium sp. B1-1-5. The sequence goes on from NZ_VFWS01000396.1 coordinate 986, forward strand.
ACGCCCTGCTGGCGTCCGACCTTCCACCACTGGCGCAGCAACAAGAGCAGGTCTTGCGACAGCATGGCGTTGCGGTATCGCCCGCCCTTGCCGCGCTCGACGCGCAACAGCATGCGCTCGCTGTCGACGTCGGCAACCTTCAGCGTCCACACCTCCGCCACGCGCAGGCCCGCGCCATAAGCGACCGACAGCGCGGCCTGGTGCTTGAGGCAGGTGGTGGCGTTGAGCAGCCGGGCCACCTCGTCGCGACTGAGCACCACGGGCAGGTTGCGCGGATGCGACAGCCGGACGAGCCGACGCGCCAGGTCCGGGCGGTCGAGCGTTGGGGTGAAGAAGAAGCGTAGCGCCGACACGATGCTGTTCATCGTCGGCACGGGAACGCCGCCTTCCTGCTGCTCG
>NZ_VFWS01000397.1:0-1384 GCF_006443065.1 Mesorhizobium sp. B1-1-5
CCGGAATGCGGCGCACCGGTTTCCTCGATGGTGTTGTCGACGAAATCCCACAGCCCCGGATCGCTCAATGTCTGAGCCGCCAGGTTGAAGCCCAGCGTCAGCGCCCCGGCAAGCAGCGCCGGTCCGTGCCGCAAAAGCGCCGTGCGAATGATCCAGCGGTCGAGTTTCGAGGCGATGCCGAAACGCTCGGCCACCGGGATGAATTCGCTCGGCGGCACCAGCCGCCCGTTGCGCGCGGCGAGCCTCGCCAGCACTTCGACGTGCCGGCACTCTTGCCATGGCTTTCCCAGGAGATGGATTTCCTGGCCGAACAGTTTCAGCCGCCCGTCGTCCATGGCATCGACGGTGTCGGCTGCGATGCGCGCCGCATTGAGGCCGGCGGCCCCAGATCGCGCCGCGGCCGAAAACACCGCGAAGCGGTTGCGCCCCGCCGCCTTGGCCGCGTAGCAGGCGTCGTCGGCGCAAGCCAGCGCATCGGCCACGGTGGTCGCGGCGTCATCGATGAAGGCGATGCCGATCGAGGCCGCCAGTCGGCGCGATGACGCGGCCGGGCCGAGATCGGCCTCGCGCACCGCCCCAAGCACGGCGCCGGCGATCCGCTCGGCCTGCACCGCGTCGCAATGCGGCACCAGCAGCGCGAACTCGTCGCCGCCCAGGCGCGCCGCATGCGCCGACGGCGGCAGGCAGCCGCGCATGCCCCCCGCGACGCTCTTCAGCGCCAGGTCGCCGGCGGCATGCCCGGCGAAGTCGTTGAGCGCCTTGAAATAATCGAGATCGACATAGAACACCGCCAGCGGCGCTCCCGCCGCGATATGCTCGCCAAGCAGCCTGTCGAAGGCGGCGCGGTTCCACAGGCCGGTCAGCGCGTCGTGGCGGGCGGCATGGGCCAGTTCCTGTTCGCGCAGCTTGTCTTCGGTGATGTCGCGCACCGTGCCGAGGATCTGGCCGGCGGCACCGGCGGCGGCGACGAAACGCACCAGCGATTCGACATGACGGATATCGCCGTCGCGCCTGATGATGCGATATTGCGCGGCAATGACGCCGTCGGTTTCCAGCGGCGCCCTGTGGGCGCGTTCGGCCGCCTGCTTGTCGTCGGGATGCAGGTAGCTGTGCCATAGGTCGGCCGTCACCTCGTCGGTAACGGCGACAAGGCCGAAAATTTCCCTGGTGCGGGAATCCCAATAGCTTTTGTTGCTGGCGATGTCGTAGTGCCAGATGCCGGTGCCGCTGGCCGCGAGCGCCAGGCGGAAGCGGATGATGACCCGTTCCAGCGCGGCCTCTGCCGCCTTCTGTTTCGAAAGATCGGTCTGCACGCCCATCCGCCGGATCGGTGGGCCATCGCCGTCGCGCTCGACGATGCCGCCGCGGTCGAGCACCCAGACCC
>NZ_VFWS01000398.1:0-1382 GCF_006443065.1 Mesorhizobium sp. B1-1-5
CTTCCTCGCCGATGCGGGCCAGCGTCTCTTCGGGATGCGCCTCATGGTCGTTGGCATTGATGGCCACCACTTGCAGCCCCTTGCCCGCATATTCCCTGGCGAAAGCGGCAAGCTGCTCGCGGATCAGCACGACGAAAGGGCAGCGGTTGGAGATAAAGGCGACGAGCAAGGCGGGCTTTGCATCGAAATCGCCGAGCCGGTGCAGCACGCCTTGTGCGTCGGGCAGCAGGAAATCGGCCGCTTTGGTGCCAAGCTCGATCGAGTTGGATTCTGTCTTCGGCATCAATGCGCTCCCTTCTTGCTGCCGCTCAGACGGACCATGCCGTGCAGCGCCGGACGAAGTTAGTCTATGAATTTAGTAGAATTATAGGCTAGACAACCCGCCTCCGGTCAACCGCGCCGCTTGGAATATCGTGCCAATGTTTCGGGCCGGGCGAAAAGTTTGTTCGAACGGAAGGCCGTTTTGAAAGAAATGAGATTTGGCGGGGAGCGAAGCCGCAACTGCCTTCGTCGTCCGCGTCGAGCTTGGTCAGGAAACGGTTTCCTTGCGGACAATTGCCCTGTCATCCCCGCCGACATCGATCGCGATCCGCTCGCCGGAAACAATGCCGTTAATGTCGCAGACCACCAGCGGCATGCTGATCCCGTGGAGAAATTCCGCGACGATGGCGCCCACTGCCAGGATCGGGTCAGGCCGTTCCAGGAGGATGCCGGCCGGAGCCGTGCCCCTGCGGATTGCCTCGGCCAGCACCGAGGATGAGGACGAGGAGCCGCGCCCGCTCGGCATGATGAGGATTTTCCCGGCGACGTTCTGGCCGAGGCCAGGATGCGAGTGATCCGTTATGTCGCCTGTCGTGGCATCAACGCCGCCCCAGAAGCTCAGCGGTTGCGAGAATACCAACGCCCGGCCCTCGGCACTCCCGGCCAGTTGGAAGGTGCCGGATCGCTGGACGACGCCCGGTTCCACCGGCGCGGTCATGACGCGCCCCGCACGACATGCCCCACCGCGGCGGAGCGGATGCAATCCGCCATATCCGCGAACGCAACCGTCACGCCGATATTGCCCGGAGCGTAATGCGCCCATTTGCCGGAATTGGTCATCACCACGCCGTCGAGCCGTTCCAGAATCGCAGTGACATAGGTGCAGGTGTCGGCGACGGGGATCAGGCCGAACGCCTGTGTGCCATCAAGCGCGCCCTCCTCCTGCAATCGCGTCAGCGTCGCGCGACCGGTGTTGACATAGATCGGGATGCCCCTGCCCGGCGCGATGGCACGCAGCAAGGGCAGCAGGCGCATCCATTCCGCATGCGAGAAATGCGGAGTGCCCAGCGACACGGCCGCCAGCGGCGCCCCGTCGGGTACGCGCGACAGCTTGGCCAGTG
>NZ_VFWS01000399.1:0-1380 GCF_006443065.1 Mesorhizobium sp. B1-1-5
ATCGATGGCATGGCCAGCGCGGCAGCCGCGGCACCACTCAGGACTGCGCGTCGGTTGAATGCGGTTTCCAGAAGTTTCCTCATGACAATCCTCTCCCTGTTGTCGTTTCAGTTCATCGTTGCGCGGTAAGCCTCTTCGCGGATCAGTTCCCAGATCGATTGGCTGAGCCTGGCGAAATCGCCGGAGCGCCGCGTCTCGTCGCCGCGTGGCCTGGGCAGGTCGATGTCGATGACCTGCTTCAGGCGACCCGGATGGCTGCTTAGCACCGCGACCCGGTCGGCCAGGAACACCGCCTCGTCTATGGCGTGCGTGATGAAGACGACCGTCCGCCGCTCGGCAGCGGGGCGGTCCTGCCCCCAGATGCGCAGCAATTCGTCTTGCAGGATGACGCGGGTCTGCGCGTCCAGCGCCGCTAGCGGTTCGTCCATCAGCAGGATTTCCGGCTCGTTCGCCATCAGGCGCGCCAGTGCCACGCGCTGGCGCATGCCGCCCGATAGCTGGTGCGGGTACTTGTCCTCGGAGCCGGTCAGGCCGACCATTTCGACGGTGCGGTTGACGCGGTCGGCGCGCTGCGCGGGCGAAAGCCCTCGCCCGGCCGGCCCATAGATCAATCCGAACTCGACATTGCCGCGCACGGTGCGCCAGGGAAACAGGGCATAGTCCTGGAACATCACGCCGCGTTCGGCCCCCGGTCCTTCGATCGGCCTGCCGTTCAGGCTCATCGTACCCGACGTCGGCCTGTCGAGGCCGGCGAGCATGTTGAGAACGGTCGTCTTGCCGCATCCGGATGGGCCGACGATAGCCATGAACTCGCCGGCCTTGATGTCCAGCGACAGGCTGTCGACCGCCACCACGGAGGCAGATTCCCCGAAGGATTTGCTGACGCCGTCGAGGCGGATCTTGGCATCGCTCATGGCTGGCTCCACGGCACGGCGAAGGCGAGTGCGGCACGCAGGATGCGGTCGAGCGCGAAGGCCACGATGCCGACCGCGATCATGCAGACCACCATGCCGTTGAGGTTGATCGAATAGGCGTAGAAGACGAACATCATCTGGCCGATGCCGCCGCTGCTGCCGGACTTGGCGCCGACCGCAAGTTCGGCGGCAATGATCGCCGTCCAGGCGATGCCGAGGCCGATGCGCATGCCGACCAGAATGGATGGCAAGGCGGCCGGCAGCAGCACCACCCGCATCCGCGTCAGCGGCGCCAGCCCCATGGTCAGCGCGGCGCGCATCAGACTGGGCTCGATACGCTTCACGCCCGAGATGGTGTTGATCAGGATCGGGAAGAAGGCGGCATAGGCAACGATGGCGACAGCTGCCCCGGAGCCCGAGCCCACCCAGAGGATAACCAGGGGCAGGATGGCAAGTGCCGCTATCG